>DTXZ01000093.1 GCA_012962155.1 Aquificales bacterium | reverse complement strand
GGTTATATCTGTAAACCTTTAAAATAATCTTTTCTTGAGACATTTTAAACCTCCTCCCTTTGTTCCAAAGGCTCTTTCCAAGACCCCAAAAGGAAGTTTAAGATGTTAAAAAGATTTCAAAAAGGAGGAAATTAATATTTCCTTTCCTGCGGTTGCCATTTGGTTATGACAACATCTTTCCAACCGTGCTGAAGAGTTCCATCCTCTTTCCTTCTAATAATGGAGTGTTTTAGGAAGTTTTCGTCATTCCTTTGGGGGTAATCCAATCTATAGTGCGCTCCGCGGGATTCCCTCCTCTCTATAGCACAAAGGGTTGTTACCTCCGCCAAATCAAGAAGGTTTAAAAATTCCAAGGTTTGAACCAAGTTAATGTTAAACCTTTTCGATTTATCCACAACAGCCAAACCCGCTTTAGCCCTCTCTTTCAATTCCCTAATTTCGTTAAGCGCTTCCTTCATAGGGCCTTCTTCCCTGAAGATACCCACCTTGGAAGTCATAATATCTCCCATTTCTCTCCTCATTCGGGAAAGGTTCTCTTTGGGCTCTTTGTCCATTAGAGATTTAATGAATTCTTCTTCCCTTTTTACGTACCCCATTCCATCGGTCGGAAGGTGTTCTACACCGATAACATACTCAGCGGCATGTTCCGCCGCTATCTTTCCGAAGACTAAGATATCGAGGAGCGAGTTTCCTCCCAATCTGTTTGCACCGTGAACGGATATGCACGCGGCTTCTCCCGCCGCGTAAAGTCCTTTTATCTCGGTTAGTCCGTATTTATCCGTATCTATTCCTCCCATAGAGTAGTGGGCGGTAGGTCTTATGGGTATGGGCTCTTTTACCGGGTCTACACCTTCATAGACCCTTGCGTGTTCAACGGTTTGGGGAAGCCTCTCCATCAGTTTCTTTTCACCCAAATGCCTCAAATCCAAACAAATGTAATCCCCTTCGGGACCGCAACCCCTTCCTTCAAGTATTTCCTTCTCTATGGAACGGGCTACTATATCCCTGGGTGCAAGTTCCATTTTTTCGGGTGCGTATTTCTTCATAAAACGCTCGCCGTCTTTATTTATAAGATATCCGCCTTCTCCCCTCGCACCCTCGGTTATCAGTATTCCGGTTTTCCTAAGACCGGTAGGGTGGAATTGGACAAATTCCATATCCTTTAAGGGAAGTCCCACCCTTAGAGCAGCCGCCGTTCCGTCACCTGTATTTCCAAGCGCGTTGGAGGTTCTATTCCAATACATTCTCGCGTGTCCACCGGTTGCAACAATTACCGCTTTTGCTTTTATAAAGTGAACCCCCCCCTCCTTTATATCCAAAGCGGTTACACCCAAAACCCTTTCCCCGTTGTGGATTATGTTTAAGAGAAACCATTCGTTGAGGAATTCAACACCTTGTTTCAACGTCTGGTCGTAAAGGGTGTGAAGTATTACCAAACCGGTTCTATCCGCGGCGTAACAGGTTCTGGGAAAGGAGGCTCCCCCGAAAGGTCTTTGGGCGATTCTTCCGTCGGGTAGGCGCGAGAAAGGAACTCCTCGGTGCTCTATGTCGTAGATTATCTCGGGTGCCAATTTGGTCATTATTCCAACCGCATCCTGGTCAGCCAAATAGTCGGAACCTTTAACGGTATCAAAGGCGTGTTTTTCGGGATGGTCCTCCGCCACGTTGGCAAGGGCGGCGTTTATTCCTCCCTCTGCGGCCCCGGTATGGGAACGAACGGGATAAACTTTAGACATTACCCCAACTTTTATTTTCGGATTTTGCGAAGCCCACAGCGCCGCGTAAAGTCCGGCTCCTCCCGCACCGACTATCAGGACGTCGTATTCAAGCATTGGCAAAAAACCTCCCTTTAATGTTATACAACTCTTTAAGGTATGATTTAGAAGTTATGCTAAACCGCCCTTATACGATTATAACCTCTGAGGTTACAGTAGACGGAAAACTTACCCTCCATAGAGGAGCCTCATCCAAAGAACTGATGACCTTAATGGATATAGAGGCTTACAAATACCTCCACCAAATAAGGGCAAAGGTTGACGCGATAATGGTCGGTTGCGAAACAGTTAGAACCGATAACCCCTCCCTTACGGTGAGATATGTGGAGGGCAAAAACCCCATACGGGTTATTCCTTGCGGAAGTGGAAATATTCCTACCGATGCCAATATCTTTTCCAAAGATGCAACAACTTGGGTTTTGACAACCCCCCGAATGCCCGAGGAAACCAAAAGAGCTATAGAGGAAAAAGGACACCAAGTTTTTGTTTTTGAGAAAGATAAGTTGGATTTTAAAGAAATATGGCAATTTTTGTGGGAAAAGGGGATAAAAAGCATCTTGGTTGAGGGTGGTGCCTACGTAAATTGGCAACTGGTCAAGAACAAATTGGTGGACGAAATACGGCTTATCCACCTCCCCGTCGTGGTGGGGGGCGAAGATATCCCCACTTTGGTAGGGGGAGAAGGTTTTAAATCCCTCTCAAAGTTACTGCACCTTCGACTAAGAGCCCACTTTGTTAGGGGACGCCAACTTATTACCGAGTGGGAGGTCGTTAAGGACAAAAGCTTTTAAGCCCGCTAAAGCGGTTATTCCTCTTTAACTTTTGTATGTATGGAATCCATAGCGGTTTTAGGTTCCACCGGCTCGGTCGGAACCCAAACTCTCGAGGTTATAGAAAAATTCCCAAAGCGGTTTAAGGTTTGTCTACTTTCCGCCCGTAAAACCTCTTCTAAACTCCTTTCGCAGGTAAAAAAGTTTAACCCTTCCTATGTTGTAACCCAAGAACCTCCACCCAAAGAGTGGTTAAGGGAGCTACCCCAAGGGGTGAGACATTTAAGCGGAAATCTTGGTTTGGCAATAGCTTTGGAAAAGGCCAAACCTCCAAAGGTTGTAAACGCCATAAGCGGAATTTTCGGAATAGAACCCTCCTTTTTGGTTTTGGAAAATACCGACGCAAAACTGTTGTTAGCAAATAAGGAAACCGTTATCGCCGGCGGGGAATTTCTAAAACCCTACCTAAAAAGGATTATTCCAATAGATAGCGAACACAACGCCCTTTTCCAACTTTTGGAGAATATACCCAAAAAGTCTATAAGGAAAATCTATCTGACCGCTTCGGGGGGACCCTTTAGGGGAAAAACTTTAGAGGAACTGAAAAGGGTAAAACCCGAAGATGCCCTAAAACATCCCCGTTGGAAGATGGGGGCTAAGATTACCGTTGACAGCGCCACCTTGATGAATAAAGGTTTTGAGGTAATAGAAGCCCATTATCTTTTTGATTTTCCGATAGAGGATATTCAAGTTTTAATACACCCCCAAAGTGTGGTTCACGCCATTGTGGAAACCACCGATGGAAACATGTTTGCCCTCCTTTCGCCTACGGATATGAAATTTCCTATACAACACGCCCTTTTTTACCCCGAAAGGTCTATAACCCCCTTTAAAGGGTTAAACCTTCCCTCCATTGGAAGGTTGGAGTTTGAAAAACCCGATACGGAAACCTTTAAATGTTTAAAACTCGCCTACTCCTACGGTGAAAAGGGGCTTCCCTATACCGCCCTTTTGGTGGGTGCGGATGAAGGGGCGGTAAAACTCTTTTTGGAAAAAAAAATATCCTTTACCGACATTCCGGAGCTGATAGAAGCTACGGTTGAAAAACTTGCCCCCAAAAGGAGAAATATGGAAAGAAAAGACATACCCAAAGTGGTAAACCTAGCCTACCGGGAAACCCTAAAGGTTGTAAAGAGTTGAAATATTTATCTCTTACGGTCAAAATAGGTTTATTTGGTTTTAAAAAGGCGGAGGATAGAGAAATGTATGCGGTAATTAAAACCGGCGGAAAACAATACAGGGTAGAGGTAGGAGATAAACTAAAGGTTGAAAAATTAAAGGCCAATGTGGGTGAAACCATTGAACTTAAAGCCCTAATGGTTCGTGACGACGAAGGGAATGTCCACGTTGACAAGGGTACCGTTATAGCGGAAGTTAAAGGTCACGGGTTGGGCAAAAAGCTGATAGTTTTCAAATACAGACCCAAAAAGAACTATCGCAGGTGGAAAGGTCACCGCCAACCCTTTACCGAAATCGAAATTAAGGAAATTCAGCTTTAAAACTAATCTATAGGAGGTGGCAAAATGGCGAGCAAAGCCGCAGGAGGTTCAACAAAGAACGGTAGGGATAGTATTTCCAAAAGGTTAGGGGTAAAACGCCACGACGGACAAATTGTAAAGGCGGGTAACATAATTGTCCGCCAAAGGGGAACGAGAATATACCCCGGTATCAATGTCGGTATGGGTGGCGACTTTACCCTCTTTGCCAAAGTGGACGGAATTGTGAGATTTGTTAACAGAAGGGGAAGAAAATACGTTGACGTAATCCCCCTCCAAGAAAGCCGGTAAATTTTTCCTTCCCTTTTAGGTTACCTTTAAAACGAACAACCCGATAAGGGTGTAAAATACGTTTGCGCCTACTAAAAAGAGAATTAGCTTCTTCATTTTTCCGCTACCGAAAAGGTAGGCGTATAAAGCCTTAAAGAAATTGTTGGAAATTACCGCCAAAAGTATTCCCCCTAAAACCAAATGGAGACCCACGCGATTTTGGGCAAACATATCGGCAAGGGCGATGGTAATAGGGTCCACGTCCACAACTCCCGACGTGGCGGCTAAAATTAAAAGCCCCTTATCCCCCAACTGTTCCTTTAAAATCTTTCCTAAGATAGCCACCGCGGTATAAACGGCTGCAAATTGCACAATTTCACCCCACGAAAAGGGATTTTTTAGATTTACCTTTCCTCCCAGTTTTAAATCCCCTTCGGGGGAAATGTTTTCCTTTAGGTAAAAATTGAGCCCTATAAGGAACATTACCGCGATAAAGGGAAAGAAAAGACTGATCAAAGGTTTTAGCAATTCGGGTGCAATGAACCCCGCCAGCAAAAGGACGCGGATAGCCATTATTATCCAGGAGATAACTATCCCAAGAAAGAAGGCGGAAGTTAAGGAAGGTATTTCCCGAGAAAGTTTGGAATAGGAAAGGGTTACCGCAGTGGAGGATACGCTTCCGCCCAAAACCGCGGTTATAAGCAAGGTTTTAACGAGCCCCTTGGTTTCCCCCTTGGAGGTATAGACCTTTAGCAGGAGATATCCGATAAAACTAACGGAGGAAACCAAAAATATGAATTTCCAAACACTTTTGGGGTTAAAGCCGTAAAAAATTTCCCTATCGGGGAGGACGGGATATATCAAAGCGGAAAGAACCAGAAATTGTAAAAAGGGAAATAGATCCTCCGCACTGAGGTGGAGGGCAAAACCTTCCAAAGCCCTTTTGGTGGCAAGCAGAAGGGTTGTAACCACTGCAAAGAATACCGTCTCGTAGTAAAAGCCGAAGTAAATCAAGACTCCAAAGGTAAAAGTTAGAAAAACCGCCACCTCGGTGGTTATTCCCGTTCTCCTTTGAACACCTGCAAAATAATTAACCGCGGAAAGGACAACCAATCCGAGGTAAGAAACGAGAACAAAGTGAGAAAAGTAATGTTCACTTATCCAAGCCGAGAGGGTTCCCAAAACCGATATGAGGGGAAAGGTTCTTATTCCCGCAAAAACATCCCTTCCCAGCTTACCCCTTATCTCCCTTTCCAAACCGATGAGAAAACCCACCAAAAGGGAAAGGAGAAATTTAAACTCTTCGCCGGTAAAAAATTCCTGCATCTTTTTAAAAATTTTGTTTCGGGAACCAATTTGCTATATTTTGTTAATAAATTATGGATAAGATTGTTTTCCAACCGCTCACCGATATGGCTTTTTGGAGGAAAAGAAAGGAGGAAATTAGGAAGCGCTTCCTTTCCGTAACCCAAATTGCCTCGTCGGTAAATTGGAATGTGCATTACGCCTTCTTTAAACCGGTCACCCCTACGGAGGAAGAGCTAAAAAGATTCCAACAAAAGGTTCGGGACGTAAAAGAGGAACTGCTCCTCCTCAAAAAGCACTTCAAACCCAAACATCCCCAGATGGTTCAAGCGCTGGAAAGTAAACTAAACCACCTTATTGAAGAATACAAGAGCTATCCTTTCTCCAACAGGGAGGAATTTTTCCAAATAAGGTTAAACTTTTTGAGAAATGCGCTCAAAAAGTGTTTCGTGGGATAGCATTAAAATTTTTTTTTATGAATAAGGTTTTAAAGTTTCCACTCCATTTGGCGCCAAAACTGGAAGAGAAGCTCCGCCAACTTGGGCTTGAAAGAGAGGAATATCCCAATGCGGTTTTCTGTTTTAGGGGTAAAGATCTACAGGTGGTATTTTACCCCACCGGAACCTTTTTGGTGCAAGGTAAGGGTGACGTAAAAGGTTTGATAGAGAAGCTCGTTGAGAACCTTTCGGTGGAAAGCGACTATATAGGAACCGACGAGGCGGGTAAAGGGGATTTATTTGGCCCTCTTGTGGTCTGCGGTTTTGCCCTAACGCCCAAGGTTGCAAAGGAAGTTTTAAAGCTCGGGGTGAGGGATTCCAAAAGCGTTCCCCCCGAGAGTTTAAAAGAGATTGCCCAAAAACTTATGGAGTTAAACTGCCATAGGTGTGTAAAGATTAATCCCTACGCATACAATGAGATTTACAGGAAACTGCAAAACTTAAACAAGATTCTTTCCCTCGCCCACGCGGTAGTTATAGACCAGCTGTTTTTGGAATTCGGTCTTACCAAGGCTATTGTAGACAAGTTTATGAAGGGAAGCTATATAGATTGCTTCTTAAATTCCTCTTTAGAGGTGATAGAGGAGACAAATGCGGAAAGCCACTTGGCGGTAGCCTGTGCTTCAATTTTAGCCCGTTACCTCTACCTTAAGGAGTTGGAAAGACTTTCAAAAGTGGCGGGAATAAGACTTCCCGCGGGGAGCGGGAATGAGGCGAAAAGGATATTTCGGGAACTCAGGGCTAAGTTTGACGGACAAACTTTAAAGAAGTTAGCAAAATTGCACTTTAAGGTCTCCTAACCCAACTCCTTTAAAACCTGCTGCAGTTTTTCCAAGAAGAAGTCGTTCTCCTCGGCTTTTCCCACACTTACCCTTAAACAGCCTTGGAGGTTGGGTAGATAGGAAACATTTCTCACCAGAACCCCCTTTTGGAGTAATGCTTTGTGGACAACTTCCGCGGGGAAGGGGGTTTTAAATAGAAAAAAGTTCGCTTTGGAAGGAAAAACTTTAACACCTTCCAACCTTTGCAGTTCCGCCCGAAGCCTTTCCCTTTCGGAGATTACCTTTTGAGTAGCCTCCCTTATAAAGTCTATTCCCTCGGTTAAAACCACTTTAGCGATAACCTGGGAGGGCGAGGTAACATTAAATGGCATTTTTACCTTAAAGAGTTCCTTTACGATACTTTCCTCCCCAATTAGGGCCCCAACCCTTAAAGAGGCGAGACCTATTTTGGAGAGAGTTCTCAAAACCACCACATTTTGCCCTTCGGTGGCTTGTTTTATATAGGTTTCACCGCAAAAGTCGTAATAGGCTTCGTCGCTCACCATGAGGGTCACTTTTTTCCTCAACCTCTCCAATCTATCCCTTGAAAATAGGTTTCCCGTAGGGTTATTGGGATAGGAGATGAAAAGCAGGGCGGGGTTGTAGTTGTCCAAAACCTCCGAAGTAGCCTTTTCGTCTATATCCAGATCCTCCCCGAGGGGTATCTCGTAAATAGGTCTTCCCAAAGTTTGGGCGCAAACCCTATACATAGGGAAGGTGGGAATGGGATAGGCTATCCCCTCGTAAGGCTCGCCTACCGCTAGGGTTAGGTTCAAAATAAGTTCGTCCGAGCCATTTCCCAAAATGAGGTTTTCCGGTTTTACACCCCAAAGCTGGGCTAAAATTTCCCTAAGCTCGGTCGCATAGGGGTCGGGATAGCGGTTAAAAGGAATATCCGCCAAGGCTTTTTTTACCTTCTCTTTTAGCCATTGGGGTAGGTCGTAGGGAAGCTCATTGGAAGAAAGTTTTACCTTTGTCTTGGAAGTTTCCGTTTTATAGGCGGAAAGTTTTCGCACCCTTTTGGCAAACATTAAAGGTTTTAATTTTGATAGAGGAAAAACTTTTAAATCAAACGAGGTAGGGAAGTTAAGGCTGCTACTCCTTAAAGGTTAAAAGGATATTTTCCATCGCCAGTTTCCCCTTTACTCCCCTCTTTAGTCCCCTTTTGGTTTCCGCTATAAGCCTTTCCACCCTCTCGTAGGTTTCCAAAGGGATTTCTCCCTTAATCGTTTTTTTCGCAAGAAACTTTTCCAAAAGTTCCAAAAAGGTTTCCTTAACTTCGGTTTCCATACCCTCAAAGTTTTCCGCAAGGTCAATAATCTCGGCAAAGGTTAGGTTTTTTACGTTTTCCAATTTGGTAAAAAGTTGGGATATTTCTTCTTCTTGTGCCAGTTTCAGGGCGGAAAGGCTTCCCTCCGCCAAAAGGACTTCTTTCAACGCTTTGGGAACGGTAACCTTTAACCTCAAAAGAATTTCCTCTACTTGGCTACCTCTTAGGGCTTTAAATTCCAATACCTGACACCTGGAAAGGATTGTGGGAAGCAGTTCACCCTTTAGGGTGGAAATCAGGATAAAAAGGACTCCTTCAGGGGGTTCCTCCAAGGTTTTAAGTAACGCATTTTGGGCTTGGGGGTTCATTTTCCCCGCGTCGTCTATAACCACAACCTTGGAACTCCCAAGGGGTTTTAAAAATACGAAATCTTGAATATCCCTTATTTGGTCTATTTTTATCTGATTCCCGTCGGGGATAACCACCGCAAGATCGGGATGTTCCCCAATAAGGTAGGAAAGGTGTTTCTTTCCCCCTTCATCGGAGGTGTAGTAAGCGTAAGTTTCTATTTCACCTCCGCGGAGGTCTTTTATAAATTTGTCCACCTGTTTGCAGGTTTTACATTCCCCACACCCGAAGGGTTCTTTCCCGCAGAGAAGTCCCTTGGCAAATTCCAACGCTAAAAGTTTTTTCCCTATACCTTCCTTACCTATAAAGGCAAAGGCGGAGGGAATTCTACCGCTGAGAAACGCCTTTTGTAGAAATCGCTTTTGCCTTTCGTGTCCGACGGTGAACATTTTTAAAGTATTTTTACGGCTTTTGGCTTCGCTATAGGTCCTAAAATCCAAAAAACACCCAAACTTTAAACTTTTTATCTCTTATGGAGGAACAAATCAGGCGCGAGAAAGTTAGGAAACTGAGGGAGTTGGGAATAGAGCCCTATCCCCACAAGTTTGAAGTTACCCACGAAATCCACAATATAAGGGAGAAGTATGAAAAGGAGCCCCAAGGGGAAGAGGTTGTTTTAAAGACTAAAATAAAGAGGATTTCCAACTACGAGGGTAAAAAACTTTTAAGGCTTACCGACGAAAGCGGTTTGGAAATTTTAGCCCTTACCGAGGAGGAGGGATTACAAAGCGGTTTGGAATACACCTTCAAAGGCAACCTAGTCCGTCACGAGGGGAAGTTAACGGTAATAAACGCCAAAGTGGTGGATGAAAAACCTACCACCACTATTGAGGAGATAAAGAAAGCCTACGACTTTGACCCCAAAGGGGAGGAGGTTTCCCTAGCCGGAAGACTCGTAGCGTGGAGACCTATGGGAAAAGCAATTTTCGGACATATTCAAGACCTCTTGGGGAAAATTCAAATTTACATAAAGAGGGACAACGTAGGGAAGGAAAATTTCAAACTTATAAAGGAATTTATAGACCTCGGAGACATCGTAGGTATAAAAGGAAATCTCTTTAGAACCCAAACGGGGGAACTTACCGTAGAGGTTAAGGAGCTTAAACTCCTGTCCAAGTGTCTCCATCCTTTGCCCGAAAAGTGGCACGGTATAAAGGACGTTGAAGTGAGATACCGCCAGAGGTATTTGGATTTAATAGCCAACCCCAACGCGAGAAAGATTTTCCTAATGAGGAGTAAACTTTTGGCGGAAATACGCAAATTCATGACCGAAAAAGGTTTCCTGGAAGTTGAAACCCCCATTTTGCAACCTATAGCCAGCGGCGCCAACGCCAAACCTTTTATCACCCACCACAACTACCTCGACATGGACTTATATCTAAGGATAGCACCCGAGCTTTACCTTAAAAGGCTTATAGTGGGTGGATACCCCAAGGTGTTTGAAATAGGTAAAAACTTCCGAAACGAGGGGGTAGACACAACCCACAACCCCGAATTTACAATGATGGAATTTTACGCCGCCTATTGGGATTACAAAGATCTGATAAAGTTCACCGAAAGGCTTTTTGAGTATCTCATAAACACCGTTTTGGGAGGGAAAAGCAAGGTCACCTTTGAAGGAATGGAAATAGACTTAAAACCCCCCTTTAGGGTTGTAAAATACTTTGATCTCCTAAAGGAGGGAACGGGTAAAGATAAGGATTTCTTCCTAAAGGCGGAAAAAGAGGAACTTGTAAAACTGGCGAGGGAGCTGGAGGTTAAAAATCCCGAAGCCTTAACTAGGGCAAAGCTTATAGACAAAATATTCGAAAAGGTTGCCGAACCTAAGCTCGTGCAACCCACTTTCGTTATAGACTTTCCCAAAATCCTCTCCCCATTGGCGAAAACCCACCGCGAAGACCCCGACTTGGTTGAACGGTTTGAGCTGATTATCGGTAAAATGGAGGTTGCCAACGCCTACACCGAGCTAAACGACCCCAAAGAACAGGAGGAGCGTTTTCTTGACCAACTGAAGGAAAAACAGGCGGGCGACGACGAGGCTATGGAAATGGATAAAGACTTTATAAGGGCTTTGGAATACGGACTTCCTCCCACCGGCGGAGAGGGTATTGGAATTGACCGCTTGGCTATGCTCTTTGCCGGTGTCAACTCCATAAGGGAGGTTATACTCTTTCCCGCTATGAGACCCGAGGGTTAAAGCTTTCTCCCTCTCTCTTTAACCTTTTCTCTTTATGTCCCTTACCAAGGTAAAGGAAGGTTTGGCAATTTTGGAAGTTCCCCAAAAGGTTTTAAACCACATAACCGAAAAAAATGAGGTTTTTTACAACCCCGTTATGGCAATCAGCCGAGATTTAACCGTTTTACTCCTTAGGGTGTTTGTAAGGGAAAAGGATAGACCTATAAAGGTTGCAGACCCTTTAACCGCCTCCGCAATAAGGGCTATAAGGATTATTAAAGAAGTTCCCAATGTAGAGAAGGTATTTATAAACGACCTCTCCGAGAAGGCGTTGGATTTTGCCAAACACAACTTAGAGATTAACCGAATAGACCCTTCAAAGGTGGAACTTTACAACGAAACCGCCGAGGTTTTCCTCCTTAAGACTAAATACTACGATTACATAGATATAGACCCCTTTGGTTCACCGGTGGACTTTTTAGATGCGGTAGCCAAAAGCTTGGCCCACAAGGGTGTGGCCGGCTTTACCGCCACCGACACCGCACCCCTAAGCGCCACCTATCCCAAAACCTGTTTAAGGCGCTATTTTGCCAAACCTATAGAGAATGAGTTTTACCACGAGGTCGGTTTAAGGATTTTGATAAAGAAAATTGCGGAGGTCTTTTTCCAATACGACATACCTATAGAGGTTTTATTCTCCTACTCCTACAAACACCACTTTAGGGTTTTTGTAAAAAGGTACAGGGGCGCAAAGAGGACGGACGAGGTTTTTAAAACCTCGGTAGGTTACCTGCTCTACTGCCACAAATGTCTCTATAGGACAACTTTGCCCTTTACCGACTTTAGGAGTTTGGATTTAAGGTGTCCCTTTTGCGGTCACGTATTGGATTGGGCGGGCCCCCTTTGGATAGGAAACCTATGGAATACCTCCTATGTGGAAGAGATGGCAAAGGAAACCGCCAACCTTCCCGTCTCGGAGGAAACTAAGAAACTGCTAAAGGTTGTTCTCCAAGAGAGCCAACTCCAAACGGTTGGATTTTATACCTCTTCCGCATTGGGTAAGGCTTTTAAACTACCCTCCTTACCCTCCAAAAGGGAACTTTTTAAAAAGTTGAAGGCCGTTCCCACCCACTTTAGCGGTGAAGGTTTTAGAACTCCCCTATCCCATAAAGAGGTAATAGAAAAGGTCAAAAAAATGGTAGGATTTTAAACTTCAAAATCGTCCCCGCCCATGTCGTCAAAACCGCCTAAGTCCTCTTCCCCTCCAAAACCATCGGCTTCCGCAAATAGCCCTTTCTCCCCGTCTAAAACCTCTTCGTCCAATTGGGTAAAGTAATCTCCTCCCTCGGGGGTATCCATATCGGAAAACTCCTCCGTTGGAAGCCCTTCACTTCCAACATCTTCCACCGCAACGGTTTTCTCAACCTCCTGAACTACCTCTTCGGGAACGGTGGAAACCTGCTCTTCAATTTGGGATTGCTCCTCGGGGGGTAGCTCGGGGGCATTTTGAACCTCCTCCGCAAAAGCGGAACCCAATGCCGAACCTAAGAGATATCCCAAAAGCAGTCCTCCACCCAGACCTAAAAGGGCACTACCCCAAGAAAAACCTCCTCCCGAAGGGCTTTGACCCGAGGCTATAGATTCATTTTGGAGGTAAGCCTGCTTAAACTGGGGTTCCCTCGCCTTTAGACTTAGGTATTGCTCTATGTTACCCGCCGCCAAAAGCTTTCTTATCTCCTTATACATTTGGTAAAACTCTTGAAGGGTGGGAACTTTTTCCTGCACCTGTCCACTGTTTTTATCCTTTAAAACAAACTTATCGGGGGTGTATTCCATTACCACCGAAGGGGTTTCTACCGTTACCTTTTGGGGTTCTATCTTTACGGCAACCTCCTGACCGTTTAGGTTTTCCTTAAATTCGGTTTTTCCCGCCTTTTTGGCCAGAATGTAAAGCTCGTAAAGTTTGTAACTCTTTACCTTCCTTTCCAGTTCGGGAGAGCTTACCTCTTCGTAATCGCTTTCTTCCTGAGTTTTTCCGAATATACCCAATAGGTTGTCCAAAAAGCCCTTTTCCTTCTTACGGTAAAGTTTTCCTTTTTCCCAATCCACGTAAAGGTTTAAAGCCTTGATGTATTCCATCATAGTGCTAAGGAATATAGACATTCACCAAAAGCTGTTCTATGACAGTCACCTTTATTGGCCAGTCCTTTTTAAAATATCTTCAATCACCTTTCGTGGTTCATCAGCTTTTAAAATAGGTCTTCCAACCACTATAATGTCGGCACCCCTTTCTACCGCCTCTTCGGGTAGGGCGATTCTCCTTTGGTCGTCGCCTTCCACCTTATAGGGTCTTATTCCCGGAACCACCGCTATGAAGTTTCCAAGTGTTTCCTTTAAATAGGCTACCTCGTGGGCGGAGCAAACCAAACCGTCGCAACCGTTTTTCAAACCTATTTGAGCCAACTTTAAAATCAACTCCTCCTTAGATAGGGAAATACCCAACTCCTTTAGATACTCCTCACCGTGGGAGGTAAGCAAAGTTACCCCCAAAAGTTTTAAGGTGCCCTTAACCTCACTTGCCCGCTTTATCATCTCACTTCCGCCCAAGGTGTGGAGTGTTAAGTAATCAACCCCCAAATTGGTAGCGGAAATAACTCCGTTTCTAACGGAGTTGGGTATATCGTGCAGTTTTAAATCCAAAAAGAGTTCGGCGGAAGGGTCTATATCCCTCACCTTACGGATAACTTCAACCCCGTTGGAAACAAACAGCTTGTAACCTATTTTGTAAATAAGGGGGTAACCCTTTAGGAGTTCAACCAATCTTAAAGCTTGCTCCAAATGGGTGTCCAAAGCAACGCAAAGCCTTCGCATAGAGGTAGAGTATTTTTAAAAACAGGCTGGAGAAAGGCTTAATGGAATTTTCGGTAGTTATAACCGCCTTTAACTGCAAAAGGTTTATTGAAAAATCCCTCCACTCGGTTTTCTCTCAAACCTACAGCCCAAAAGAGGTTATAGTTATCGATGACGCCTCAACCGACCGAACTTACCCACTCCTTCAACGGTGGGGTAAAAAATACCCCACCCTCAGGGTGGTAAGAAACAAACAGAACTTTGAAAGGTGCAAAAGCAGAAACTTGGGTGTAAAACTGGCAAAGGGTGACTTTGTCTGTTTTTTGGATTGCGACGACCTTTGGCTAGAAAGATATTTGGAAAAAACCTTTGAGGCGATAAACGGGGGCCACTCCGCCGTTTTCGGTTTGCCCAAAGTTTTTGTAAACTCCGAAGGAAAAATAACGAGAAAGAAGAAACCGCCACAGGATGGCTTTGAAACCCTCCTTTTTGAGGGAAGGGTTGGTTACCCCAGCGGTAGTTGTTTTAATAGGGAAACCTTCCTCCGTTTGGGTGGATATCTTCAAAAATACCTAATGCGGGAGGATTGGGAAATTTTTCTCCGTTTTTACCTTGCGGGGGAGAAGGTAGCCTTTATTCCCTCCCACGAATATGCAATAAGGGAACACTCCCTCAGAACCAGCAGAGGAAACAAAAGGTTTTTACAGGCAACCCTTAGGGTTTACAAAGATTACTTAAAAAAAACTCCCGATGAATTTAAACCTTTACTCAAATACCACCTTGCGGTTCAACTATTGAGGTTTAACAAAAAGGGGATTGGAAGGAGGTTAATCTTCTCCCTATTTGTGGAAAATCCTTTCCTTTTCAAAAAGGGAAAAAGGGTGTGGGAAGCTTTAAAACGGCTCTTTTAGTGGGCTCCACCGCTTATAGCCTTCAGTATGGCCTCCCTAGTTTGAGGGATATTGAGCAATATGTTAAAGATAACCGTTCCCACCAAAAGTAGCCACAAGAAAAACATCAATCCCTTAACCCCACCGGTTTTGCCGTTAATTTGGTCTACTTTATTGGCTATATCGCTTATCTTACCTTCCACGCTGTCCAATTTTTCCACTATAGTATCCAACTTGGATAGTTTTGTTTGTATCTCGCCGATTTTTCCGTCCATCTCTTTACCTACCTTTTCAACCGCCTCGTTTATCGCGTTGGCTACTATTTCCTTTACCTGGAGAATGGAGTTTTCTTCTAGTCTTTTCATTTCGTTTAGCGCGCTATCTATTTTTTGGAGTATCTCTTCCGCTAAGAGTCTAACTTCGCTTTGAGCCTGTTGTTTTAAAAACTCAACCAACTCTTTACTCTCTTCCTCGCCGAGTTTCTCTTTTAATTTTTCGTAAAGGTCTATTTCGGAAATAATCATTTGCACCGACCTCCTTTCGGAAAACTCTACATATTAAAGTTTAATAAAACTTCAAAAAAAATTGGCGAACTAAGACCTAAGCGAAAAGCCTTTTCCAGCCATTTTGCCAACGAACTTATCGGAAAGTCGGTTTACCTCTTCGTCGGAAAGGCTTTTTTCGGGGTGACGCAAGATTACCCTCACGGCAACGGAGATTTTTCCTTCACCTATCCGCTCTCCCCTGTAGATGTCAAAAACGTAAACGCTCTCTAAAAGGTTACCGAAAACCTCCTTGGCGGTTTCAAGAATCTCCTCCGTCCTCCCTTTGCTCTCTTCAAAGACAAAGGCAAAGTCCCTCCTTACGGGGGGAAACTTTGAAATTGCCCTGTAGAGGGGTTTTTTAGAGACCTTTTTAAGTTTTTCTAAATCTATTTCCGCCACAAAGGGGATGGAGGACAATTCCAACTTTTGCACCACTTCGGGGTGAAGTTTTCCGAAATACCCTAGGTAGGTGTCTCCTACCTTTATTCCCGCACAGAGGTAGGGGTGCATGTATTCCCTTTTTTCGGGTTCAACTTTAAATTCTTGCACCCCCAATTTTTCCAAAAGGGTTTGGATTATTCCCTTAAAGGTTAAAAAGTTCCACTCAAGGTTGTTTCCGAAGTGGTTGGTCAGCCTTCCCACCGCCAAAAGGCCGAGGGTTGGAATTTCCCCTTTCCTGTAATACACTTTGCCCAGTTCAAAAATGGCAACGTCGCGGTTGAAGTTGTTTTGATTGAACTTTAAAACCTTTACCAAGGAAGGAACTAAAGAAGTTCTTAAAAACCTTTGCTCCTCATTTAGGGGATTTACAATTTCCCATTGGCTATCTATGCGGAAAACTTCCAAAAGGCTTTTTTCCAACCAGGGAAAGGTTATAACTTCGGTGAGCCCTCGGGCGGTTAGAAGGTTTCTTATTTTTTCCTCAAAGGGTTTGGCTATTTCGGTATTAAGGGGAAGGCTTGGTCTTTTTTCCGCAACCTCGGTGTAGCCGTAAATTCTCAAAATTTCCTCTATAAGGTCTACATCTCTTTGAATATCAAAAGACCTAAAGGCGGGAACCAAGGTTTCAAAAACCAACTCTCCACCGGTATCTTCCTTCTTTAAAAACTCCAAAAGTTCCCCGTAAGGAATTACCAGTTTTGAATTAGAAGACATAAAGAATTTAAATTAACCGAGGACTTGGGGGATAAGGTTAAAAATCTCCTCGGTAAAAAGGAGGAGTTTGCCGAGCATCCACCCACCGAGGAGAAAGAGGGTGAGAATAACCGCAATAATTTTGGGAATAAAGGCCAAGGTCATTTCCTGAATTTGGGTTGCCGCCTGAAGAATAGATATCACCAGCCCCACCGCAAAGGCGGAAAGTAAAACGGGCATAGTTAAATACAAGATTAGAAGGGTGGTTTTTTGTCCTATGGAAACCACAAAATCGGGGGTCATTTAAGAGAAAAGTCTAAAGGAGAAAGGGGTTAGTATTCCAACCATAGGAGAATTCTTCCCCTGTCCAATTTCGGGGATAGTTTCATTAACGCAATCCCACTTTCGGGAGCTATACCGCTATACCAGTCGGAAACCCTCTCCTTGGCGTTGGAGGAATTTATCGTCACTTTCACTATTTGGGAAGTTGAAGTCTGGAGGAAGAAAGTTTGCTTTACATTTTCAATTTTTAAGGAGGGGCAAAAATCCTGTCCCACCGAACTACCCAAAGCGCAGTGAAGTTTCCATACCCTACTTTTACCGCTTCCCAAGGAACAGATGTCGGCGTTCGGTTGGGTGGTGGTAAACACCACTATATTGCCCAACTTTGCGGGGTCGCTAATGTTTTTCTCCTTTAAATAAGAATCTTTCTCTTCCTTGGGGTTAAGACTTATTTTCCAAGCCCTCGGATGTCCTTGGTTGTACTCTCTGCAGACTTTTTTTGCTCTATTCTCGTCGGTTACATCTATCGCACCGTTGGGATTTTCACTAAATTGGCAACCGTTTTGGCCGCAAGTGAAAGGTATTCCATAAATGTAGTTGGTTTGGTGAAGTTCCATATCGTCGGTTTTAAAGAACCACCTTCCCGTTCCGAAATAGAGATAGGGTCTACCGAAACAGAAACCGACTGCAACCTTAGAAACTACGGGATTTATATCTCCCTCTACCTTTATTGCTTTCCAATTTTCGGGATTTTCATCCCTTACGTCCAAGGCTATAAGTCCACCCTTCCACTGCTTGGGATTTCCTTCGGGTTTCGAGTAACCAAAAATTAGGTAATCGGTTTCCCCATCGCCGTTATAATCAAATCCTTCCTTAAAGAGTCTTCCTCCAAAGGCGGGTTTACCTATATCAATTTCTAAAACTCTAACCAACTTTCCCGTATTCAATTCCAAAACAAAGGCGTAAAGCTTGGATTCCGAATTTATAGTCTCCTGGCTAACTTCCGCGGTAGGGTTTCTCAATCCCGATAGGAAAACAACATAGGTTTTACCTTTTTTCCTAACTATACCGGGTCCCGAATAACTTAAACCCAGTTTGGGATGGGTAAATTCCCAAAGCAACTTCGGTTGTAAGGGGTCGGTGATGTCTAAAGCAAAGTATTCCGAGAGTCCATAACACCCTTCGTAGGAAAGGTCTTTCTCTTTCAAAAGGGTTGCAGGACAGGAATAGGAAGGCGGATGCAGGGCGTCTTTTCCTTTAAATCCCGTAGCCCCTCCCAACCTGAAACCGCCGATAAGGATTAACCTATCTCCCTCTTTCACCACATAAGGGCTTAGGTCTACCAAGTAGAGGTGTTTATTGGGAGTCAATCCGTATTCTTTGTCCGCTAAAATCCCGAGGTAAGGCAAAGCGTGGGTTGGTATAAAAGCCCACAGTTCCCGACCTATACGGTCGGTAGCGGTATCTTTCTTGTCGTTTTGGAGGGCTATGGGTGTGTATATATTGTAGTTGTTTTTAATGTAACCCAACCTAAAGGCGTGGAGCATTCCATCGTTAGAACCCACGAAGGCAACCCTAAAACTTCCGTAATCTACAACAATAGGGGTAGAAGCAACTATATCCCCCAATTTCCAAACACCTTCACCGTCTGAAGTTAGCCAACCTTCAGGGGTTCTTATTCGGAAATCTTCATAGTCCTTTCCTTTAATCCAATCTACCAATTTGGAGTAGTAATTAAAATTGGAAAGTGCGCAGTCTTTAACTTTACCGTAAACGCAACTCAAGGTGTCCCCAGAATTTTTACACTCGTCTAAGAAATTTTCGGGCTCGCACCCTTCGGGAACTCCCAGAAGCGGAATTTCTATTCCATCTTTATTGGAAACAAATAAGAGGCTAGACATGTTGTTGTAATCCAAAGTTACCAAGCTTCCATTTATGTTTACATATATCGTTCTATCATCTGCGGAAGTGTTCTTTAAAACTTCTCCAAAATCAACGATAGGCGTTAGATTTTCGTAACCCTTATAGACTGTGCAATCGGAAGAGGGGCTACCATCCTCTTTTGGTTGGCAAGCTTTTATAATGAGGGTGTTTTCCTCATCGTCATAGTTCCATTCAAGAATTCTATCCACATCTTTAGTTCCTAGGGCATCCAAAACGAAGTTGTGAACCGTATCCTCCCTTATATTGGAAATTTCGTTGCCCAACCAAAACCACCAATTGTATATATGCCCAATCCAATGAACAGCCCTATCCTTTTGGTAAAGTTCTTGAAAAGTTGCCTGGGTTACCACGCTACCGTAGGAAATACCGCCACCGCTACCCTCCCTCCTCTCGGTTGCGGGTAAAGAAACGGCGGTTCCGGAAACGCTAAGAATTTTGGTAAATATTTGGGTCAAAGCGGCTTCCAATTCCTCACCCTTTTGGGCGTAGAAAAAGTTATCGGGATAACCGTCGCAATCTTTGTCCCATTCCTTGCATAAACATTTTTTACAATCATCTTTTGGAAAATTTTGTGATTTACTATTACTGTAACAATCTACAAAAGAGGGTTCATTATTGCCGTCCAAATCTTCAAATCCCCCACAAGCCGCAACGGTAGCCATAGAGTTTTTACCCGCTGCTCCCGAGGAGAACGTAAATAAAGTAAATACCTCCGCATTTTGTGTCCCGTTGAGTTTTTTCCTTAAATCGGAAGTGTGAAGTTCATAGGCAACCCTCGCGGGGTCTACTTCCCCATTCCACTCTCCATCGGAAATGAGAAGAACAAAAGTCTTTCTACAAGGGATGTATTGTTTATATTTTACACTATAGTAAGGGTCTTTGCGTGTTCCCCTTCCTATATAGGAGGTGTTACTTTCGTACCCGTGTTGGTCCTTTTGGGTTAGATAATCCCAAACCTCCCAAAGGGATTCTCCCGTTGGCGTTCCAGAATAGGGGATTGTATTTTCAAAAGCGGATATGAGTTTATTTAAATCTTCTTCATAAAAAGCGTATTTGACTTCTCCGTAGTGCCCGTAGGTGTTATAAAACATAAAGGTTATATCCACTTTGTCAAAAACCTTATACAAAATGCCTTTTCTTTCTTTGCGTGGAATTTTTACGCGCGCGTAACGAGTCCAATTATTACCCAATAAACAACTTCCCCCGTAATTTTGGGCAACGATATAAATGTCTTTAGAAGAATAGTTTCCTTTCCAATATTGCTCGGGTTCTACCCGGAATTGGCAATGCAAAGAACTAAGATTTACTGTTCTTCTAGCTCCTTGGGGACGAAGAATGCAATAATCATCTTTGCAATCCGCCTTACCCCCTATCAAAGCCTTTAGCGCAACATCAATTCTTGAAGAAACTAACCAGTTTAGAAAGTTTCCCGAAAGACAATTGGAGTTACCGATACCTCCATTTGCTGAACAATCGCAGTTACTTTTTTCCCAATATTTCTCCGCAGAATTGTAGGTATAACACGCATTAGAGTCAAAGTAACCGTAATATTTTCTAGTTCTAGCGTATTTGGAATTTACAGTTCCACACTCCGCAACTTTGGAGGAATAATATCCCCAAAAATAGCAATAGTAATAAGCGGGAAATTGCATACTTCCCGAGTAGTCCATATCTATAACAACAAAGGGTTTTATATGTTTCGGTAGAAACGGTATTTCCGTTAGGTATTGTTCCTCCTCCTTAGTAAGTGCAAATGTCAAAAAGGCAAACAGTAATTGAATAAAAAAAGAAATTAATCGCATCAAGGAAAGTAATTTAAAATCCCTCTTAAGTTTTTCCCAGAAAATTAATACATAGAAACCACCTATGCGGCGGAAGAGACAAACCCCTTAATGTTTGTGAAACAAGAGCACAACCTCCGTTCCATAAACTATCTTCAAAATTTCGGGTTTTAAAATAGCGGCCGGCTCACCGTGGTAGTGTAATTTTCGGTTTATACACACCGCACGGTCAACGTATTTCCACACCACCCCGACGTCGTGAGTTACGGTAATTATTGTAAAATCCTTTTCGTCCCTTAGTTTTTTCAAAAGCTCATACACCGTTTGTTGGCCGGGAAAGTCCACACCGGTTGTGGGTTCGTCTAAGAGCAGAAGTTTGGGCTCACCTACAACGGTTCTAGCCAAATTTACCCTCTGCTGCTGCCCACCCGAAAGGTTGGAAAACCGCTCCCTTGCGAGGTTTCTTACTCCAAATTTATCCATAACCTCCAAGGCGAGTTTCACCTTTTCCTCTTCCGAAATTGGTTTGTACCAAAGACCGAGTAAAACCACGTCGAGGGCGGAAAGGCAGCTTTCCCTTTTGAAGTTCACCTTTTGGGGCAGATATCCTATAAGGTGTCTTCTTACCGCCTCCTTAGGGGGAAAACTAAATACCTCTACCTTTCCGCGGGAGGGTTTTACCAGACCCAAAAGAGTCTTAAGAAAGGTGGTCTTTCCACCTCCGTTTGGGCCCACAACCGCCACTATCTCTCCTTGGTAGACCTTTAGATTTATATCCTCCAAAATTGGTTTTCCATCTATCTCCACCCGGAGGTTTTCCACATTTATAGCTATGGGTCTATACACCATTGGGAGTTAAAATTAAATCCTTAAGCCTCCGGCGGTCGCTTAAAATTTAACTAACTTGCATGGTGTATATAGCCCCCGTAAGTGACCCCCTAAAGTTGGAGGTTAACAATCTTAATTTTTACTACAACGGTTTTCACGCCCTTAAAAACATCAACCTTCCCGTTGCGCAAAATAAGGTTACCGCTCTCATAGGTCCTTCCGGATGCGGTAAGACCACCCTTTTGAGATGTTTTAACCGTATGCACGACCTTTATCCCGGCAACCGATACGAAGGGGAGATTATTCTCCAACCCGATGGGGTTAACATACTTTCGGACAATATAGACCTGATAGAACTCCGCTCGCGGATTGGAATGGTTTTTCAGAAACCTACACCCTTTCCCATGTCAATATTTGACAATGTAGCTTTCGGATTACGTTTAAAGGGTATAAAGGATAAAAGCGAATTGGAAGTAAGAGTGGAGGAAGCTCTCAGAAAAGCGGCCCTTTGGGAAGAGGTAAAGGACCGTTTGCACGAAAGTGCCTTTTCCCTATCGGGAGGACAACAGCAAAGACTAGTTATAGCCCGCGCCATAGCGGTTGAACCGGAAGTTTTACTCTTTGACGAACCGACATCCGCTTTAGACCCAATATCTACTGCAAAAATAGAGGAGTTGGTTTTGGAACTTAGGGAACAGCTGACTATTATTATCGTTACCCACAATATGCAACAGGCTTCCCGCGTTTCCGATTACACCGCCTTTATGTATTTGGGAGAACTTATAGAGTTTGGACCAACGGAGCAGATATTTACCAACCCTAAAGAGAAACTCACGGAGGATTACATAACGGGAAGGTTCGGTTAAAACTTAAAAAGACTGGAGAGAAACCTCTTTACACCGTATTTAAATAGGTCGGCATAAGTTTTCTCTCCCCTTAAAAATTTAAAAAACTCCTTTAGGTCTCTTTCTTTGGCGTTTTTAAACATAAACCGTTGGAAGCTATAACCCAAAAACCCCGTAAGGTAGCCGAATAGAAATTCCCTTTTTAGCCTTTTTAGGCTTCGGGAGTAACACCTCCGGTGGTTTTGACTTTTTAAACACTCCGCCAAAAGGTGGGCTTGCCAAACCGAGTAGTAAATTCCCTCCCCCAAGAGTGCGTCCACCGAACCGGAGGCTTCCCCCACGAGGAAGATATTTCCTTCGCCCGTGAAAAGGCCACCGCGGGAAGGACTCAAAAACCAACTCTTTATGGAGCGAATTTTCTTTCCCTTCAAAAGGGAATGGTTTTCTATGTATTTCCTTAAAAGGAGTTTTAAGTTTCTTTCTTCCCTCTTTAGGGAGGCTATACCGACGCTTACCAGCTCCTCTCCGTGGGGAAAGACCCAAGCGTAACCCCACTTTACCAGTCCGAGGTCTATAAAAACTTCATCCATATTCCCTATACGGGTTTCAACCAACGCTTCGCAAACCAAAAAGGTTTTCCGTTTTACTCCTAAAGCCCTTAAGACTTTACTTAAAGCCCCGTCCGCCCCTATGAGGTATTTGGTTTTGTAAACCCCTTTGGTGGTTACAACCTCGGTAAAGTCCCCTCGGAGGGAATGGAAATTTATAAACGATTCTCCTTCGCGGACGGTAACCCCTTCGTCTTTAGCCTTTATGGTTAAATAGAGGTCAAAACTCCTTCGCTCTACAATCTTAACCACCGGTTTGTCGCATCGGGCGGATAGATAAATTTCACCTTTAAAACCTAAGTTTCCGCCGTAAACGGTGTTTATCACCGCATTTTCCCAATCGTTGGGAAGGTAAGGTTTTGCCCTAATAGAAACCGCCCCCGCGCAAAGCTTAGGGCGGGGTAAGTTTTCTTTCTCTATCAGGAGAACTTTAAAGCCCTTTTGGGCCAAAAGTCGGGCGGTGGTAGCCCCCGCGGGGCCCGCTCCCACGACTATAGCGTCAAACATCTTCAGTTAAGAAATCTTAAAAGAGGCAAAAAAGAAAACTTAAATTTGCGAAAACCACCCAAAGGGATAACCTTCGGGGGAAATTTTCCTAGTATTGGAAAAAACTTCTCCCGCCCAACCTTCGGAGGAAAGGATTTTAAAAATCTCGTTAAGGTGGTGGTATTCCTTTCTACCTTTGGGGGTTTCCAATCTCTCGTATACAAAAATTTCCGCACCAAAGGGCAAAACGCCTTCCTCAAAATTAATTTTCCAAAGTCTATCCCCGCTCTCCGCTTCAATTTCTTCCAGCACCTTTAAAGTTTTAGCGTAACCGCCTTCAACGAAAAATTCCTTATCCACTTCTAACACCTTTAGAGAAAAGCGGTTTAGGAGCTCCGTTAGTTTTTCAGCTTTAAGGTAATCCGCTACGGGGGAGGGATTTTTTAGCCCCTTATAGCTTTCGTCTATTTCCAATCTACCCTCAAAAATCGCGCCTTTTGAAGCAACCTTTATAGGTTTCAAGATTTTCTTTCGTTCTCCCACCACTTTGGGGGCTTTTTCCATAACCTTTCCTTCACGGAGGACAAAATCGCTTACCTTTACGAAATTAAGAAGGTTTTTCTTTTCGTCAAAGTTTACAACCTCACCGTTTACGATTTCCGGTTCCCCTCCGCAAAAGACCTTTTTTTCTAGCCAAGTTCCGATAGCCTTTAATTGCCTTAAAACTTCTTTCCTATTTTCTTTGTTTTCGTCGTAAAACTCTTTCCACCAAAGCAATTTTTTGTAAAACTCGTCAAAGAGTTTTTTGTCTTCCCTTAAACGGGTGTAAATCAAAGCGTTTTTGATAAGCTTTTTTAGAGCTTCCCCTTTTAGGGTAACCTCTTTACCTTTACACTCCGCAACTTCGGATGTTAATAGTATCGGGCTTAAACTTTTTAACTCCATAGGGCTTTAATTTAGGTAAAGCTTTTTTAAAGTCAGGCGGAGAACCTATAATGGTCAATCCGATGTCCAAAAAGGTGGTTTTCTCCTTGGGAGACCCTTCCGCGGAAAAGATTTTAAACAGTATTTTACCCCTTTTGGAATCCAAAGATTGGGAATTCTACGGCATTACGGGTAACCTTTTAGAAAAAAAAATAACCTCTTTGGGAAGGATAGAAGACATTTCCGCCACGGGAGTTTTTGAAATCCTGCCCAAAATTCCGAGGATTTTTAAAGTAAGGGGAAACCTCCTAAGGTTTTTGGAAAGGGAGAAACCCCAAATTTTGGTAGCTATGGATTCGCCCGGCTTTAACCTTCCCCTTATAAAGGAGGCAAAAAAGCTAGGCGTAAAAAGGGTTGTCTATTTTATTTTACCCCAAGTGTGGGCGTGGAAAGAGAGTAGAAAATACCACCTAGCCCAATATGCCGACGTTTTAATATCCATCCTTCCCTTTGAGAGGGAATACTTTAAAGAGTTTCCCCACGTTGAGTTCCACTTTGTAGGGCATCCTTCGGTAGAACTTTTGGATAAAATTCCTACCGAAACCCCTAAGGGTTGTTACTTTGTAATTTTCCCCGGCAGCAGGAAAAATGAGATAAAAAAACACGCAAAGGTTTTGTATCAAGCGACCTCCATTGCGGTTAAGGAATTAGGACTTAAGGCGGTGCTTTTAACCTTTAAGAACTTTAAAGGTTTATTAAAACCTTTGAGGAAACTCTCCAAGGTGGTTTACCTTGACGAAAATCCCCAAAAGGGGTTGTTTTTAATAAAACATGCAAAGTTTGGGTGGATAAAATCGGGAACAACCGCCTTGGAAACCGCCCTTTTGGAAACCCCCCACTTGATTTTTTACAAAACCAATCCCCTTACCCACTTTCTGGCTAAGAGGTTGGTTAAAGTTCCCCACCTCCACTTGGCAAATATAGTTTTGGGAGAAAGGGTAGTTCCCGAACTGCTCCAAGGGGAATTGACCCCCAAAAACCTCCTAAAGACCACCTACCACATTTTAGAAATTGGAGATTACCAACGGGACCAATTTAGGATTTTGAAAAAACTACTCAATCCAAAAGGGGGAAGCGTTCTAAAGAGAATCGCGGAAATTATAAGGGGAGAAATGGAAAAGTTTTAAACCTCAAAGGGGTCTTTCAGACTTTTAACAAGTTTCGGAAGGCAGTTTTTGGGACACACATTGGGAGTTTTGGACATTTTCAACTGCTCGTAGTTTAAAACACCCAAAAGACCCGCAGCGGGCAAGACCGGTATAAAGAGCTGCCACGGGAGTTCAATAACTAACCTCTTTAACCCCAAGAGTTTTAAGCTCTCTTTAAAGAGCTCTCCCGCGGTATAAACCTTTGGTCCTCCTACCTCGCAAATGCGGTTTTTAAGTTTTTCCTCTACCGCGGAAAGAAATACCGCCTGAGCCAAATCTTCCACATGCAGTGGTTGAAAACTGCCTTTGGGAACCACCAAAAGGGGTAGAAGCTTTCCAATCCTCTTAAGCTGTTTTAGTAAAAGTTGACCCTTCCCCATAACAATGGAGGGTCGGAAAATTGTGTAAGGAATACCCGAAGAGGTTACGAGATTTTCCCCCTCCTCTTTACTTTTAAAATATCGGGAAAACCTGTTTATCCCCACCCCGCAGGCGGATATGTGAATAAACCTCTTAGGGGAAACCTTTTGGGCCACCTTCAAAAGTTTTTTTACAAATTCAACATGGGCTTTTCTATAGGAGTTTCCCTTTTCTTCGTAAAGGATACCTACGGTGTTAATAATAATGTCGGGCCGTATCTCCGTTATAAGGTTTTCCAAATATTCCCACCCCTCGGTTAGGTCTATAAAGGATACCCCCTTTACAAGGGGATTAATTTGAACTTTTTGGGGGTTTCGAGTTAAAACCCAAACCTTTGCGCGGTTATACGAAAATTTCCTAACTATATGGGAACCTATAAATCCACTCCCTCCTGCAACTAGGGCTTTCATAAATTAAAACTTTTCCAATTCGGGGTTAAAAGGCAATGTTCCGTATCTTGCTCCCAAAACGGTGACTTTACCATTTTCTACGACCACCCTTCCTTCCGAAAACCATTGGATTACTTGGGGATAAATGCGGTGTTCGTGCTTTAAAATTCTCTGCGCCAAAGTTTCCTCGGTATCGTTGGGTAAAACGGGAACCACCGCTTGGGCTATAACGGGTCCCGCATCCAATTCGGGGGTGACGATATGAACGGTACAACCGGTTAGGGTAACTCCATAGCGATAGGCCTGTCCTTGGGCGTCCAAACCTTTGAAAGATGGTAAAATTGAAGGGTGAATATTGATAATCCTATTTTTGAAAGCTTCTATAAAATTGGTGGGAACTATCTTCATAAATCCCGCTAAAACTACCAACTTGGCCCCGCTACTTTTCACCGCAGAAATGAGCTCTTCTCCCCATTCTTGTTCGTTTTTAAAACTCTTGGATGGAATAACCTTGTAGGGTATTCCTTGTCTTTTGCTCCTTTCCAGGGCATAAGCCTTAGAACGGTTGCTGACTACCAATTTTATTTCAGCCGAAAGTTTACCTTCCTCTATGGCATCTATTATGGACTGAAGGTTTGTTCCCTTTCCCGAAACAAAAACCGCTATGGGTAATTTTTTACCTTCCATTTAAAGGATTTAAAGGATAACCGGATGAAAAGGTTTAGAAGTAAAAGGGAAGAAAAAATATTTAGGAGTTTATACGATTTCTACTTCGGCGCCAACTTCTTCCAGTTTAGCTTTAATTTGTTCGGCTTCGTCTTTGGATACACCCTCTTTTACTTTAGCGGGTGCACCATCAACGAGAGCCTTAGCCTCTTTGAGACCGAGACCGGTAATCTCCCTTATTACTTTAATAACTTTGATTTTTTGAGAACCGGGGCTTTTGAGAACTACATCAAATTCGGTTTTTTCTTCCTGTTGAGCTTCCCCGGCTCCGGCAGCTCCGGGAACAGCCGCTACGGCGGCAACCGCTTGGGCGGAAACGCCCCATTTCTCTTCCATCATTTTGGTTAGCTCAACAATCTCAAGCAGAGAAAGTTGCTCCAGCTCTTCAATAATCTTTTCCAGTTTTTCGTTAGCCATTTTTAAACCTCCCTTTTTAGTTTTTAAAGTTTAGAAGGGGTGAGCTTAAGACTCACCTCCCTCCTTTTTCTTTTCCTCGTAAGCTTTAAGCGTAAGCAAGAGATTTTGAGGCACAGCCCGGAGTAGACTGTACAGTTTTTGAACGGGCCCTCTGATAGCCCCGATGAGCATAGCCAATGCCTGCTCCCTGGAGGGAAGTTTGGATATGGCTTCAACCTCTTGGGGAGACAGGAATTGGTTCTGCTCTACGAGGTAGCCTCCTTTTATTCGGGTAGTTTCGTATTTTTTTATTATTTCATCAACTACAAATTTGGTAAGCTCTACCATATCCCCGTAGGAGAAGATTGCCGCGGTGGGACCCGTAAATACTTCGTCTTCGTGGTCCGCTACGGGAGTATCCATAAAGGCCCTAAAAAGTAGGGTGTTTCTACCGACTACCATTTCACCGCCTTTTTCCCTAATTCCCATTCTCAGTTGGGACATAGGCCAAGCATCTATTCCGCTGAAGTCTATGAAAATTACCAAGTTTGCCTTTTTAATTCTTTCCTTGTATCCCTTTATCAATTCTTTTTTCTTAGCCAAGTTTGGTCTGTTTACGTCCACAACATAACCGGTCATCGGTTTTTCCTCCCTTCACTCTTTACGCCGCCTCTTGTTGGAGCTCTAATAAGGTTTTATTCACATCTAATTTTACAGAAGGTCCCATAGTTAGCGATAGAGCAATATTTCTAACATATTGTCCCTTTGCTCCCGGCGGTCTGGCGGCTACAACCGCGTTTATAGCGGCTTTAAGGTTTTCTATCAACTTATCCCTGTCAAAGGAGATTTTTCCAACGGGCATATGGAGGTTTCCGGTTTTGTCCACCCTAAATTCAACCCTACCTTTTTTGGCTTCTTCAACCGCCTTTTTAATATCGGTGGTTACAGTTCCGGTTTTGGGGTTGGGCATTAGTCCCCTGGGACCCAAAATCCTACCGAGCCTGGCCACTTTAGGCATCATATCGGGAGTTGCTATAACGGTGTGAAACTGCTCAACGTCAACCCTACCTTTGAGTATTTCGTTTACCAGCTCCTCGCCTCCTACGAGGTCAGCCCCCGCCTCTTCCGCCTCTTTGAGTTTCTCACCACTTGCTATTACCATTACTTTGATAGGTTTTCCTAGTCCGTGGGGTAAAACAACCGAACCCCTAACCTGCTGGTCGGGGTATTTGGGATCTACTCCCAATCTCATAGCGAGGTCTACCGTTTCGTCAAAGTTTCTGGGAACCTCTTCCGCCATCTTTTTGAGAATATCAACCGCCTCTTCAAGGGTGTATCTTCTGTTTTTATCGACAAATTTTGCCCTCTCTATATATTTCTTTCCCCTTTTTGCCATCGGTTCAACCCTCCCAACCTTCTATTTCAATACCCATGCTCCTTGCGGTTCCCGCAACCGTTCTCATAGCGGCTTTTAGGTCTTTGGTATTCATATCCTTCATTTTGGTTTTTGCTATTTCTTCAAGCTGTTTTACGGTAATTTTTCCTACCTTTATCCTATTGGGCTCGGGAGAACCTTTTTCAACCCCCGCCGCTTTTTTCAGCAGATAGGAGGTCGGAGGTGTCTTGAGAATGAAAGTAAAGCTTCTATCGCTGTATATGGTAATTACAACCGGCAGGATGGTTCCCGGCTCGTAATCTTTCGATGCAGCGTTGAAGGCTTTAACAAATTCCATAATGTTAACGCCGTGCTGACCGAGCGCGGGACCAACCGGTGGTGCGGGAGACGCCTGTTGAGCTGGTATCATCAGCTCAACGGTGGCTACCACCTTTTTAGCCATTTTCCTAGCCTCCTTAAAGTTTTTCTACCTGGGTGTAATCCAGCTCTACCGGAGTAGGCCTGCCGAAGATACTAACCATAACAACAACCTTTTCCCTTTCAGGGATAACTTCTTCGACAGTTCCGGTAAAGCCCATAAAAGGGCCTTCTATTATACGCACTTGTTCTCCTTTTTGGAAAGGCACCTTTTTGACTTTAACCCCTTTCCTAACCTTTTCCAAAATGGCTTCAACCTGTTCTTCGGGGATAGATACCGCTTTTCCCCCAACGATAACGGGTTTGTACACATGGGGAGCCCTTTCTATGATACGTAGAAGCTTATCATTCATTACCCCTTTGAGGAATATGTATCCGGGAAAGACGCGATTGTCCAAAATAATTTTGGCTTCGGTTTTATTTTTCTTGCATTGGATTTTTTGTCCCGCCTTAGAAATAGGAGGAACCTCTTGGCAGGTATCTCCTTCTACACTTTCCTTTACATATACCCTTCCGTCGGGAGTTATTACAAAGGTTGTAATACCGTATTTACCCAAAACGTCTATTTCTCTATTGGTATCCTTTCCGGGAACCCTAAGGGGCAATCTATACTTTTCCTTTCCTTGGGATTTGATAACAACCTTTTCCTCTGCGGGAACTACTATTTCATCAACCAGATTTTCCAATCCCTCTTGACGGATTAGTTGCCAGAGGTTCTCTTTGGCTATGAATTCCTTCCCACCTTCAACCTGAAGAGCATACCATTCCCTACGCTGTTTTTCATCGGTAGCCATAATTTTGCCCCTTAGAGTTTATTGAAAACCAAAAGAATTATTTTAACAAATAAAAGATCTAAAAGCCACAAATATAGGGTAAAAAATATTACAAATATAAAAACCGCCACCGAAGCCCTTATAACCAACTCCTTAGAGGGCCAAACGACCTTTTTTAATTCTTCCCTTACCCCCTCCAAAAAGGACAAAAGTCCGGTAATCATCAAACTAAAGCAGTTTAACCGGTTAGAATTAAATTGGAATGTTGACTACCGCGGTCCTAACCTTACTTGTTATAGTTTCCGTTCTTCTAATTATTGTGATTCTTATGCAGAGGGGCTCTTCGGAATTCGCATTGGCTTTCGGCTCCAACCCTATGCAAACGCTTTTTGGGGGAACCGAAGCGGATACCATTCTCGCGAAAATAACTTTTTTCCTCGGAGGGCTTTTTCTGGTCCTTTCGTTCCTTTTAGCGGTCATCTCCAAAAGCGAACAAAATAGCCTATTTAAAGAATTAAAAACCCAAAGGGTTGAGAGCCAAAATAAAACTTCATGAGAGAAATTTACTATCTCTTTACTTCTATTGTCCTCTCGTTACTTTTAGTCCTACAAGGTTACACGGTCTTAAAACTCCTACAAGAAAAAGAGAGGGAACAATCCCAGTCGGTTTGCGAAAGTCCCCCAGTCTATAAGGTGACAATAAAGGGTGATGAAAAACTTGCGGAAGAACTTCTCAAAAAAGGCTTTGCCCTTTCCTATAAAAAGGGAAATATAGAGATAACTTTTATGAATCCGCAGAACCTTCTAGAGGTTTTAAATATTTATTCGAATTACAAAAGGGATAAAAAAAGACTTAGGAAAGCCGCCTTTGCGGTGAAAAACCTTATAAAGGAGGATATAAACCTCGTAAGAAAGGAGCTTTCCCACCTTTTGGCGGAATACAACGAACTCAAGAGCCTCCTCTTGTCGCGGGGTATAAAGGTCGACCTTTCTCCTTTCTATGAAGATATAACCAAACTTGAAAGGGAGGTCTATAAAAGATATACATCCTATTGGGATAACAAGCTAAACCAACTCCTAAACGGGTTTAAAGGCTTTATCGCGGAACCTTTTGTGGATGGAAAGAAAATTCTCCAAAAAGGGGCAGCCTTTTACGGGAACGACATAAAGTATAGGCTTTTCCGACTATACGTAACTATCAAAGTTTACGAAAGTAGACTAATCGCCGATTTGGTCAAATATATGGAATATGGATTGGAAGGTAGAGATTAAAAAGTTTTACCCCTTTATGTTGAAGTTGAAAAACGCAACCCTTTTAGGATATGCCGATGTAGTTATAGACAACTTAATTGAGATTAGGGGTATAAAACTTCTTAAAAAGGATAACGGTAGCGTTTTTATACTCCCCCCCTCCGTTCAGACCAAAGGGGGAAATTTTACCGAGGTGGTTAAATTTGTAAACCTGAAATTGAGGGAAAAGGTTAGGAAAACTCTAAGCGAGTATTACAAGGAGAATTACGGAAATCCTTAAGAGTTTTTCTTTTTAGCTCTCTCCAGTTGGCGGAGAACCTTTTTATATTTATCAAGGGCAAGCCTTTTCTTTAACCCTTTTAGACGTTCCAAGTATACCTTACCGTTGAGGTGGTCTATCTCGTGTTGCAAAACTACCGCGGGAAATCCTTCAAATTCAAAAATCTCTTCTTGCCCTTTAGGGGTTAAAGCCTTTACCTTTATCCAATAGGCTCTTTCTACTTCCGCGGATATACCCGGAACGCTTAAACAGGCCTCTTTATAAGTTTGTTTCCCCTCGCTGGCTATTATTTGGGGGTTTATTAAAGTTATCCTTACCGGTTGAACACCTTCTTTTACCGAAGTATCAACTATTACTATGGAATAATCTATACCAATCTGGTTACACGCCAAACCTACCCCTTCCTTTTCATACATCGTATCCCACATATCGCCGATTATTTGTAGGATTTCGTCGTTTATATCCTCCACATTGCGGGTTGGTTTCTTTAAAACATCCGCCGGGTAAATAACGATATCTCTGATAGCCATAGCGGCTATTAATTATCCCATTAACCGAAATAGTAAGGATCATAAGTTCTAATGCTGTCCAAAACCGCCAAAAACTCCCTCGTTTGAGCTACATCGTGAACCCTAACGATGTTGGCACCCCCTATAACAGCGGGAGCCAAGGCTCCCAAAGAGCCGAACAACCTCTCTTTGGCTTCACTTTTTTTGTTTAACAATGTTTCATATATAAGCCCTATAAAGGATTTTCGGGAAACTCCCACCATCAGAGGTTGTCCTATAACCCTAAACTCGTCAAACCTCTTAAGTATTTCAATATTATGTTCAGGCAATTTTCCAAAACCTATACCGGGGTCGCAAATAATCTTAGACCTATCGTCGTAACCCCTTTCCATTAGTAGGACTATCTGTTTATTCCAAAAGGATATTATTTCCCCAACCACATCGGTATAGGAGATTTCCATATCCCTCCAGGTTTGGGGTGTTCCTTTGATGTGGTTTACAACTACGGGTGCACGGTGTTTTATTACTATATCTACCATGCGGGGGTCGAAGGTTAGACCGCTTATGTCGTTTATAATGTCCGCCCCCTCCTGAAGAACCGCATTGGCAACTTCACTTTTGTAGGTATCCACAGAAATCCAAACTTTTTCTAATTTTTGTCTCTCTAGCTCCTTTTTAAGTTCCCTAACGACGGGAAGGACCCTCTTAAACTCTTCCTCTGCGGAAATAGGTTTGGCCCCGGGACGGGTGCTTTCTCCACCTATATCTATAATGTCGGCCCCTTCATGGGCGAGTTTTAAAGCTTTTTCCACGGCAGCTTTTGTTGAAAAGTTCTCCCCTCCATCGGAAAAACTATCGGGGGTTACATTTACAATACCCATAATGTGGGTTTTTAGTCCCAAAGGCAAAACTTTTCCTTTGTAGGTTACCCTAAAAGTCCTCTTTTTATAACGTTGCACGGTTTTTATGAGTTCCACCGCCAACCCGTTTAGTTGGGGATAATTTTTTAACTCCTTTGCCAGAGTTTTAAAGTCGTACTCACTACCTATAAGTAGTAGGGTTATATAATCGGGTGCCAACTCCAATAGGGTTGGATAAGCAACCTTTACGCAACTCTTTTCACTGGCTTTTATCAATTCTTTTAAATGTTGCTTCGGAAAATTTTCTACCAATATGTTAAATGCATTTGTTTTTTCCGCCAAAAAAGGAACCAATTTTTCGTGAACCGCTAAAGCCCTTAAAAGGTATCGGTAAGTCTCCTCATAACTATCAAAATTTCTAATCCTTAACTCCATTGGAGATTTAACAGATTTTAAAGTAAGAAAAGGAGAAAGGTTTTAGGAAATTTCTATAGCTTGGCCACCCACCTTTTCTATTTTTTCCTTAGCGCTTTTGGAGAACTTGTGGGCTTTAACGATTAGAGGTTTTGTAAGTTCCCCATCACCTAAAATTTTTACAGGTTGATTTTTTCTAACCAAACCTTTGGCCACCAAAACTTCGGGGGTTATTTCCGCATTAGCCTCAAATAGTTCGTCCAATTTTCCAACATTTACCACCGAGTACTCGATTCTGTTTACGGGACGGAAACCCCTTTTGGGTATCCTCATATGCAGGGGTGTCTGACCTCCTTCAAAAAACCAAGGTAGGGTTCGGTCTCCGGAACGGGATTTTTGTCCTTTGTGACCTTTTCCGGCGGTTTTTCCTTTACCGCTACCTATACCCCTACCTATTCTTTTTCTTTCCTTGGTTGCACCCCAGTGAGGTTGTAAGTTATGCAATTCTACACCCATAACTTTTTACCTCCATTAAAAGTGTAGTAGAAGAGGAAGTTATAGCTCTATAATTTCCCCTTTCCAATTCTTATATCTTTTGTAGCCTTTTTTCCTCAAAAAGTCTTCCAAGTCGGGAATACGGGAGAAGTAATAAATACCTTTTCCGTTGGTATAGACTCCGTTTTTAACCAATATCTTTCTATCGTTTTCTCCGCTAAGGTCTTTTTCTACAACCGGTATTTCACCCGAAAAGTCTATTTTGTAAGCAACGCCTACCAAATACCAAGCTTTGGTTATATTTCCCCAAGTTCTGGGGTCGTCGGCAAGTATTCTTTCGTCACCCCTTTTTTTAAGTCCCAGTGCGTAAACGGCTTTAATGTGTTCCTCCCTTTTTCCCGCCAGACCCCTTACCAGTTTAACCTTTATTTTGTCCGCCATTTTCCGTACCTCCGTTAGTAGAGTCTGATATGTTTATACCTTCGGGTGGCATAAATTCTATAGTTTTCAAGAATTTCCTCTACAGGCTTACCCCTTTTAGCTGCAACCTCTTCGGGTGTTTCCATTTGCAGGAATGCGTCAAAAACAGCCCTCAAAACGTTGTGGGGGTTGGTGGAACCTATAATTTTGGTAAGAACGTCGGTATATCCAGCCAATTCAAAAACGGGTTTCGCCGCACCACCCGCGACTATACCCGTTCCCCTACGGGCGGGAAGAATTATAATCTTGGTAGGGCCGAAATGTCCGATAACCTCGTGGGGAACGGTCCCGTTAATTATGGGAACCCTTATAACCTTTTTCTTAGCATCCTGTATTGCCTTTGCTATAGCTAGGGGGACTTCCTTAGCCTTTCCCAGACCAAAACCAACGTGTCCCTTTTTATCGCCGACAACTACAAGGGCGGAAAAGCTGAATCTTCTACCACCTTCGGTAACCCTGGTGGTTCTTTTAGCCTGAATTAATCTCTCCTCCAGAGGGAGTTCCTCGGGATTTATCTCCTGCTCCCTCTGTTTGAGTTCCAACATATGGTCAATAGATTTTCCACCCATAATTTTTCCTCCCTACGTATTAAAGCTCAAGACCTAGCTCCCTGCATTTATCCGCAAAAGCCTTAATCTTGCCGTGATATTTAAATCCCCCTCTATCAAATACCACTTTTGTAATCCCTTTGGACTTCGCCCTTTCCACCAAAAGTTCCGCAACTTTTTCCACCACGGGTATAGATTTTCCTCCCCTAAAACCGTATCTCTTTACAAAATCCCTATCTATAGAGGACGCGGATACCAAGGTATGACCTATGGTGTCATCAATAATTTGGGCATAAAAGTGATGATCGCTTCTATAAACGCACAACCTCGGTCTTTCGGGAGTTCCAAAGATTTTTTTTCTAATCCTTAAATGCCTTCTCTTTCTTTTTTGGTGTCTATTTTTAAGTTTTCCCACTTCTCTCTTTATGCTTATCAGCTTAGGCATAGCCTCTTACCCCCTATTACTTTTTAGCAGCCTTACCGGGCTTGAGACGCAATACTTCGTCCGCGTAACGGATACCCTTACCTTTGTAAGGGTCGGGTCTTCTAAAGTCCCTAATAATTGCGGCGACCTGTCCCACGAGATATTTGTCTATACCCTCTACGTGTATTTCATCTATTTTTTTCTGCCTGTTGGGCACTACGGAAATCTTTATTCCATCGGGGATTTGGTAGTGTATTGGGTGGGAGTATCCAAGGTGAAGCTCCAAAGTGTTTCCTTGCACCGATGCCTTGTAACCGAGACCGTGGATTTCAAGGATTACTTTCCAGCCTTCGGTGACACCCTTAACCATATTGTTTATCAAAGCCCTTGTAGTTCCCCACAGGGCTCTTATTTTCTTTTTGGTAAGCCCGTAAGTTTTGGGATTTATATTCTCTTTGGGTTTTACAAAAATTGCCTCGTATTCCTTCCCATCCTTGGGGTTTACCCACTTGTCTATGTAAACATACATTGTGGGATGAAACTTTTGTTCCAGCTTCCCTTTAGGACCTTGTACTTCCACCACAACCCCGTCGAGGTTTTCATTTATGTTTACTTTAACCCCTTGGGGTATAACAACGGGCATTTTTCCTAATCTAGACATCTCCGCCACCCCCCTATTACCAGACAAAACCTATAACTTCTCCACCAACACCAAGTTTTCTGGCTTCTTTATCGGTAATAACCCCTTTATCGGTAGACATTATTGAAACGCCCAATCCTCTCTTTACGTAGGGAACTAGCCTTGCGGGAACATAGATTCTTCTACCGGGTTTGGAAACTTTAACTATATTTCTTATAGCGGGTTTGGTGTTTCTTGGACCCAAGTATTTGAGCCAAATTCTTAGCTTATACTGACTCCCCTTCCTGTATTCGGGGCTATCCAGCCTCTCCCAGTCCTTTATATATCCTTCCCTCTTGAGGAGATCCAAAATCCTCTCTTTCAGCTTAGAAGAGGGAACATCTACGTAATCCTTTCTGACCAGTTGGGCGTTTTTAATCGCACTAAACATGTCTGCAATAGGGTCGGTTATACTCATCTCCTTCCTCCGTGAAATTTTTAGGTCGGCAGTTGGACCGCTCTACGGCGGTCCCTTACCGACCCGTTTTCAAAAAATTGTTACCAGCTAGCCTTTTTAACTCCGGGAAGTTCTCCCCTTAGGGCGTATTCTCTAAAACAAATCCTGCACATTCCGAAATACCTTCGGTAAGCCCTGGGTCTGCCGCAAATAGGACACCTTTTGTGCAAACGGGTTGTAAATTTGGGCGGTTTTTCAAGCTCTTTAATTTTTTTACTTAAACAAGGCATTTTTTAACCTCCTCAAAATTATGTAGCCCTTATGGGCAAGCCGAGTAAAGATAGAAGCCAATAAGCCTCTTCGTCGGTTTGGGCGGTTGTGTGAATGTTTATATCCATTCCCCTTATGCGGTCCACCTTATCGTAGTCTATTTCGGGAAAGACAATTTGTTCCGCCAAGCCAAAGGAGTAGTTACCCCTACCGTCAAAGGAACGGGGATTTAATCCCTTAAAGTCCTTCACCCTGGGAAGGGCTACCGATATAAGCTTGTCAAGGAAATCCCACATTCTCTCCTTTCTGAGGGTAACCCTCGCACCAATAGGCATCCCTTTACGGAGTTTAAAGCCCGCCTCCGATTTTTTCGCCCTTCGGAGTTGGGGTTTTTGTCCGGTAATCGCCATTAAGTCTTCCATCGCCCTTTCTATTTGACGGACATCCTGAACCGCTTCACCAACCCCCATATTGACGGTAACCTTTGCGATTTTGGGAACCTGCATAATGTTTTTGTAACCAAACCTTTTTATCAGTAGAGGCACAACCTCTTCCTTGTATCTCCTGTAAAGCCTGGGAACATACTTTTCTTCCGCCATTGTCTACTCCCCTTTTATTTCTTAACAGGTTGTTTACTTACGACATCCAAACGGGTGCCGCTTTTTTTGGCCACCCTATACTTAACGAGGTAACCGTTTTCCTCAACTATTTCAAAGCCAACCCTTGTGGGCTTACCGGTTTTGGGGTCTACAAGCATTACGTTGGAAATATCTATAGGGGCTTCAAACTCTATAATCCCTCCTTCGGAGAATTGGGTTGCCTTCACGTGCTTTTTACGGATATTTACTCCCTCCACAACTACCCTGGTTTTTACTCTTATAACTTCCCCTTTTTTGTTTCTTTCAACCCTTTTAATAACCTTTAAAACCTTTCCCTGTTTACCCTTGTCCCTTCCCCTAACAACTACAACCAAATCGCCACTTTTAATTTTTGCCGCCATTGAACTCCTCCGTTAAATAACTTCGGGGGCTAACGATGCTATCTTCGTGAAACCTTTATTCCTAACTTCCCTTGCAATAGGGCTTAAAATACGGGTGCCTAAGGGTTCGCCGTATTGGTTTAAAAGAACTACCGCATTATCGTCAAATTTAACGTAGCTTCCATCGGGACGCCTTACCTCTTTTGCGGTTCTAACTACTACTGCCCTGTAAATTTTTCCCTTTTTGGCGTTTCCGTCGGGAGTAGCCTGTTTTACAGTTACGGTAATAACATCTCCCAAAGTAGCATATTTCTTCTTAGCCCCTCCGGGGATACCTATACACTGAACTTTTTTAGCCCCGGAGTTATCCGCAACGTTGAGGTAGGTGTATCTTTGAATCATGGTTTTCCTCCCGCAAAATGTTTTATAATAACACAATTTGAAAGCTTGAGAAAAGTAGAGGTTCCTTCTCGCTTTTTAGTCTCTTGATTTTTTAAACTTCCTAGGTTATATTATTACCCTTGATAAGGGCCCGTAGCTCAGGTGGCAGAGCGGGCGGCTCATAACCGCCCGGTCGGGGGTTCGAGTCCTCCCGGGCCCATCAACCATTCTACTTTCCGGTTTCCTATCATGGTATTTTCCCACATGGCCAAGAAAAATTCTAAAGAGGGGTTATACTAATGTTGATGTTGGATTTGTCCAAGGATGATTTAAAAAAGCTTATTAAACTCCAAGAGATTGATTCAAAAATAATCAAACTGGAATTAAAACTTAGGGAACTCCCCGAGGAAATAAAGAGATTTGAAGAGATTGCCCAAACCCGTCGCAATAAAATAGCCCACATAGACGAAAAAATTGAAGAACTTTCCCAAAGGCGTAAAGAGTTAGAAAGAATTATTAACGAAAGCTATAAGAAAATTGAGGAGTCTAAAAAGAAAAAAGCCCAAGCTAAGAATTTAGATGATTACAAAGAAGCCATTAAACTAAAAGCGGAAGCAGAAAAAAACATTATAAAGGCAACAAAGGAAATAGAAAAAATTCTTGCAAAGCTAAACCAACTATTTAGGGAAAGGGAAAAAATGGAAATCAGTGTGGCGGAATTTGAAAGAAAAATATCCAAAAAGGAAGAAGAAATTAAAAAAACCCAAAGTATGTTGGAAAAGAAACTACAAGAACTCGGAGGACTGAGGGAGCAATTGATTTCCGAGATATCTCCGGAAATTGTGGAATTTTACGAAGAAAAAAAATACGAATTTGGAGGAAACGTTTTCGTTCCCGTATACAACAAAACCTGCACCGGTTGCTCCATGCAAGTTCCTTCCGCCCAATATGCGAAACTTTTAAGGGGGGAGGGGTTGGTATACTGTCCCAACTGCGGGAGGATTCTCTTCATAGAAAAGATTAGTCGAGATTAGACAAAAACCTTTTCCGGTTTAAGTTTTCCCTCAACCACCTTGCCTATAGCGGAAAATCCGGAAGGGGAGTATACCCTTACAAGTTCCCCTTCGCGGAAGTCTCCCTCAAGGGGAATATATACTCCATTCTTCAAAAGTTTTAAACGCCTTTCGTCAATTTCCAGTTTTGGAAAAACCAAACCTTCATCGGGAGGAAGCAATACCTCTTTAAGGTCTTCCAAATTCAATACCTCTTCCAAAGGAATGGCAAAGCTTAAATCCATCCCACCTATTTCTGTTCTCTTTAGACTTTCGGTGGTAGCCCCCAAATAGGTTTTTGCCCCTATATCCTTTATTAAACTCCTTACGTAAGTTCCCCCCGAAACCTTAACGTCTAAGGTAAAATGGGGAGGCTTATATTCCAAAAGATGAATTTCGTAAATTTTGACCTTTACAGGTTTGAGGTTGATGAGTTCTCCTTTTCTTGCCAATTTGTAAGCCCTTTTACCCCTTACCTTTTTTGCACTAAAAGGAGGAGGAACTTGCAGGATTTCTCCTTTAAAGGTCTTTACTATTTCTTCCAATTCCTCTCGGGATGGATAATTTCCGTGAGTTTTCCTTATAACTTTGCCGGTAATGTCGTAGGTATCGGTTTCTATACCCAAAATTCCGCCCGCAATATAGCGTTTGGGAAGTTTCTGGTAATACTCCGCCAAGCGGGTTGCCTTTCCAAAAAGTAAGATAAGAAGCCCCTCCGCAAAGGGGTCTAGGGTACCCGTGTGTCCCAGTTTAGAAATCTTAAATTTTTTCTTTATACGGTTTAAAACCTCCGTAGATGTTAAACCTTTGGGTTTATATACCGGCAGAAGACCGAAAAGTTCTTCCATAAAAGAATTTAATTTCACCAAACGACCACTTTTTCTACCTTTAGGATAAGTTGGGCTATCTCCTTGTAGGAGAGGAGTTTATCTTCCAAAACTTTAATTCTGCGGGCGTGGGCATCCTCTTTGCATACAAACCAGTTAGGTTTTGTAGGTATTTTTAAAACTGCATCCTCTATAAGGACAACTATATCGTTCTCCCCTATAAAACTGTAGGGGATATTACTCTTTTTTACCAACCACAGGGTTTTAACCATTACCAAACCCCCACCACTTGGGTTTTATCCAAAATATCTGCTATTTCCCGCTCGTCGGCCATTATCATTTTAAAGTCGGCAATCCATAGCCTTTCTTCCGAAAGGCCTCTAACCTCAAAGTCATCTTTATCAACTACAAAAGTTACGTTTTCCCTATTTACCTTGTAAGTTCTAAAATCCTCATATCCCAACTCGGTTGGTCTCCAATCGGTTAAGAAATACACTCCTTCCTTTATGGTTACAAAATAAACTTTGGCTTTAAAACTTAATGCGGAGGCTATTTTAAAGGCCTGCACAGCCCTCCACGAAAAAGGATCTGATTTTAAAACCACCGCAACCAACATCAGTTAAAGAATAAAACTTTATCCGAAGCCACTACCATATCGGCTAGAAAGTCGATATCCTTTTCCTTAGCCCATGGAGGAACCTTTTGGTGCCTTTTCTCCACCGAAGAGCGTCCACAGAAAACCTTTAACCCTTTTTCCGTTAATTTTTTGAGGTCCCCGAGACCCAACCACCAAACACCGTTTCCGTGAAGGTAAATGGCAACCTCCGCACCTAAATCCAAAAGATCTTCCATAAGACTTAGTATGGTTTTTCTATCCTTTGAAAAGGGATTGTTTGATACGACAAATAACACTTTTATTGAAGGCATCTATTCAAACCTATTTTAGAGCTTTTAAAGCTCACACGAAATCTACCTATGCATTTTCTTAAAATAGCTAACCTTCAAGGGATGAAGGTGTCTTTTTTCCGTCTCGACTCAATAGGGGAAGAAATAAAAGAAGATCTTATAAGGATTATTGAAAGCGGAAGACTCACAAGGGGAGAATTTACGGAAAAGTTTGAAGAGGCTTTCAAAAACTTCTTAGGAGTTAGATGGGTAAAAACGGTAAATTCGGGAACCACCGCCCTTTATGCCGCTTTAAGGGCTTTGGATGTTAATGATAAGTATGTTGTTATACCCGCTTTAAGTTTTATGGCTACCGTTGATGCGGTTCTGTTAGCGGGGGGCATTCCCTTGGTTATAGATGTAGACGAAACCTACACTATGGATGTGAATCAACTGGAAGATGCCCTAAAGCGTTACGACGTGAAAGTTATTCTACCCGTTCACCTTTTTGGGAATATGGCGGATATGCCTTCAATAAATTGGTTGGCTCAAAAATACGGAGCTTACGTTTTGGAAGACGCCGCCCAAGCCCACGGAGCTCTGTTGGAAGATATTAAGGCGGGAGCTTGGGGAGATATCTCCGCTTTTAGCTTTTACGCCACTAAAAATGTTTCCATGGGAGAAGGTGGAACGGTAGCGGTAAAAAATCCTTCGTTGGTGGAAAAGGTTAAAAAATTATTAGACTTCGGGGATACTCCCGCTTTCAATTTCCGATTGTCGGAGTTTCAATGTGCCGTTGGCCTAAACTCTCTTAGGCGACTGAAGGAAAACAACCGCAGGAGAAGGGAAATAGCCCAGCGCTACAACAAAAGTTTTAAAGGTATTTTCCAACTTCAAAAGGAGAGAGGTTATTGTGTTTACCACGTTTACAGTTTAAGACATCCAAAAAGAGACCTAATAAGAGAAAAATTGGAAAAGAAGGGCATAGCCACCAAGGTATACTACCCCTATCTTCTTCACGAACTTAGAAACACACCCCACCTTTCCACTTCCAAGGCCAAGAAATTTAAAAAGGAACTCTTTGCACTGCCCATATATCCATCTCTGACCGACGAGGAAATTAATTACGTAATATCAACCCTTCTGGAGGTTGTCCAAAATCTCTAAGACAACTTTGCGGTCGTCAAAGGGATATTTCACTCCCTTAATCTCTTGATAATCTTCGTGACCTTTTCCCGCTATAACTACTACGTCTCCCTCCTTTGCCATTTTTAAGGCCTGCTCTATAGCTTCCCTTCTGTCGGGTTTAACCTCTACCTTGAAACGGTCTCTTATTCCCCTTAAAATGTCCCCTATAATCTCCAAAGGCTCTTCATAACGGGGATTGTCGGAAGTTAGGATTACCAAATCGCTAAATCTTTCAGCAATAGCACCCATGAGAGGTCTTTTGACCTTATCCCTATTTCCGCCAGCCCCAAATACGGTTATAACCCTACGGGGTTTTAGATTAACCACCGCCTTTAGAAGTTTTTCCATAGCATCGGGAGTATGGGCGTAATCCACTATAACTGTAAAAGGCTTCTCTGCAACAATTTCAAACCTACCGGGTATCTGCGGTAAGTTCTTACAAACCCTTTGAATATCCTTTGCGGGAAACCCCAAAGCTAAAAGTAATGAAACAACTCCGGCAAGGTTGAAGACTTGAAACTCTCCCCTAAGGTTGGAGGAAAAACTATAAACTTTTCCTTTTGGAGTGAAAAGTTCAAAGCCCAGCCCCTTTAGGGTTACCCTTCTTCTTAAAATTCTGTAGTCGTTTTCGGGTTTTGTTCCAAAACTTTGGAGGGAAAATTCTTCTATTAACCTCCGTCCGTAAAGGTCGTCGCCGTTTACTACCCCTGCTTTATACATATATTCGGAAAACAAAAGCCGTTTGGCCAAAAAGTAATTCTCCATAGTGAGATGGTAATCCAAGTGGTCTTGGGAGATATTGGTAAAAATAACTCCTTCAAAGCGGGTTCCGTAAATTCTTCTTTGCCAAAGGGCGTGGGAAGAAATTTCGCAAGCAACCGCTTTTGCCCCTTCTTCTACCATTTTGGAAAGGGTTTTATACCACACTTTAGGGTGGGGAGTGGTCTGACCTTTACCGTAAAACTTTTGGCCAAAACGGTAGGCTACCGTTCCTATAACCCCCGTTGGAATGTTTAGCCCGTTTAATAATCCCGCAAGTAGGAATGCGGAGGAAGTTTTGCCGTTGGTTCCTGTTATTCCGAAAATTTTCAGCTTTTCATCGGGTTTATTAAAAAATTCTCTACAAGCCTGAGCAAAAGCTCTTCGGGTATCTTTAACCTTTAAAAGCTTTACACCCAACTTATTTACTTCTGGGGGAGGAGTGTAACCTTTTTCAACAACTACCGCCAGAGGTTTTTTCTTTAAAACCTCTCCTACAAAAGAATGGCCATCAAATTTTGTTCCCCTTATTGCAAAAAAAATAGAACCTTGGCACACTTCGCTGGAGTTATCTGTAATATCCCTTGCCAACTTTACAAGTTGAAAAAGTTTTTTCATATCCCAATATAGGTAATATTGCAAATGGTTCTACTGGTGGATGTTGGAAACTCCGCCGTAAAGTGGGTTATTAGCGAGATCGGTAGATATAGACCTCTGCAGAAGGGAATTTTAAAACATAACCAAATTGAAGAGCTAAGGAAGTTTAAGGAAATTCCCCATAGGGTAGTGGCTTCGGTAAAGCCTAGTTTGAACCCCAAACTGGCAGAGGTTTTAAATAATCCTATTTTTGTAAGAAATGAAGACTGCCTCCACCTCATAAGTTCGGAATATGAAACTCCCCACACTCTAGGGGTGGATAGGTTACTAAACGCTATAGGTGGCTTGCACTACGCCAACTCCTTTTGCGTGGTGTCTTTTGGAACCGCAACGGTTACAGATGTGGTTATAGAAAAAACCTTTTTAGGAGGAGCTATATTTTTAGGGATAGAAAAACACCTAGATTGTTTATATACTTACGCAGAACAACTGCCTATGGAAAAAGCCCAAGTTCCTCGAAGGCCTATTGGGATGAATACAAAAGAGTGTATACTATCGGGGGCTTTCTATTCCCAAGTTTTTGCGGTAAAAGGGCTTATTAATTTTTATAAAAAACTCTATGGAATTGAAAAAGTTATTCTTACCGGCGGAAGTGCCGAGGTTTTTATAAACCAATTTGAAACTTTTTTTCTTGATAAAGAACTGCTTTTTAAAGGACTTTTTAAAGTTTTTATGAACTCTTCCTACTAAAGGAAGATTTTTTTAAAGGGCTGGCAGCGACCTACTTTCCCGTGCCGCGGTCCGGCACAGTATCATCGGCGCTGGGGGGCTTAACTACCGGGTTCGGAATGGATCCG
>DTXZ01000092.1 GCA_012962155.1 Aquificales bacterium | reverse complement strand
CAAAACTTTACTGGTACGGTAAAAGAAAGAGGTCTAAAAGAAAGGTAGGGCACATTAACTTGGTAGGTGAATCTACAGAGGAAATAAAAGAAAAGGTCAGAAAAGTTCTTAAACTCCTTATAGGCTCAGTCACAGAAGCTATCATCTTAGCCATTGCTCTTTCATACCAAAGTGTCTTCCCGCCTCTTCGGTGTATCCCAAAACCACATCACCGGGCTTTAAATCTACAACCGATATCGGCTCGCCATTAGGTTTGGTAAGCCTTATGGTCTCCGCATTTTGTAAAATAGCGCTTACCTTTTTTTCCTCTTTGGTTTTACCCTCTACAAGGAGCATCGGACGTCTTTCAACTTTTGCCCTACCTACGTATACCAATCTACCCTCACCTTTGTAGTTATAAACCATTACGGGAATCCCCGTTTCCACCTCACATAGGTATTTGGTTTTATTTTCAGGAACCCTTATGTACATGTGAACCGCACCGGCATTTACCCTAAATGGACGGGATGCAACGTAGGGGTTCTCCTCGGTTTCGGCGTGAACCAAAAACATACCGGCGGAAGAATTGCCTACGAGCATACCTTCTCCCTTTTTGAGTAAGGAGGTTGTATCGACGCAAACTCTATCCCCAAGCCCCAGAGGAAGAACCTTGGTAATTTCTACCTCCGTTAGGGGAAGCGTTTCCCTATATTCCTTTACCGCCGAACCTACTTCCTTTACGGTGTTCAAATTTAAGGTTTTCAATACTACCCCTTCGGCTCCTATTTCCAGAGTTGTTATTGCGGTTTTGGCTTCCTCCGCACTTGTTACCATCATGTAAACATCCCTTTTTTGGGCGAGGATATTCTCAAGGGGGATAATAGTCCAATCGGTGGTTTCTATGATTACCGGAACGGATAGCTTGGCCGCAAGGTCCTCATCGCTTTTTTTCTCTATTTTTACGTAAGCCACATTACAATCGGAGAGGTTATCCCCTTTTTGGGGGAAACATAATCTCAAATCGGCCATTTCGGAAGGAGCTATAACCTTAACCTTTGCAAGTTTTTTAACCTCTTCCACGTATTTTTCATTGGGTAAAACTATCGCATCTACCCCGCTTTCCAAGGCGGTTGTTACAGCTTTTTTATCAAAAGGTTCCGCCCAGTACCAAAATTTTTTCATCAGAAGTTTAGGATTTTAGTCCAACAAAAATAGTTCCTTTATGAAAATATTGTTAACCGGTGTTGCCGGATTTATAGGATGGAAAACGGCCCAAAGATTACTTGAAGAAGGCCACATCGTTATAGGTATAGACAACCTAAACACCTATTACGACCCATCTATAAAAGAATGGAGATTAAAAACCCTTTTGGGAAATCCAAAGTTTCGTTTCCACAAAGTGGATATAGAAAATAGGGGAGCCTTAAAGCTTCTCTTTGAATTCTACAGAGATTTTGATGCGGTTATGAACCTCGCCGCCAGGGCGGGCGTCCGCTATTCAATAAAAAATCCCTATGTGTATTTCACAACCAATGCAGAGGGAACTTTAAACCTTTTGGAGCTGTGTAAAGATTTTGGAGTTAAGAAATTCCTATTAGCTTCTACCTCATCCCTCTATGCGGGACAACCTATGCCTTTTAAAGAAGAGTTGCCGGTAAATACCCCAATTTCCCCCTATGCAGCCTCAAAAAAATCAGCCGAAGTTAGCTGCTACGTTTACCACTACCTTTACGGTTTAGACGTTTCTATAGTCCGATACTTCACCGTATACGGACCGGCGGGAAGGCCGGATATGTCTATCTTCCGTTTTATCTACAAAATAATAAAAGACGAACCGATTGAAATTTACGGGGATGGGAACCAAAGTAGGGATTTCACCTATGTAGATGACATAGCGGATGGAACGGTAAAAGCCTTAAAACCTATAGGTTATGAAATTATAAATCTCGGTGGAAATAACCCTTACAGTCTACGGGAAGTTTTGGAATTATTAGAAAAATTTTTGGGTAAAAGGGCGAAGGTTACTTATAGAGACTTTCACAAAGCGGACTTAAAGGCCACATGGGCCGATATATCCAAAGCCCAAAAGCTGCTTGGATGGAAACCAAAGGTTTCTTTAGAGGAGGGAATAAGGAGAACCGTTAAGTGGTTTAAAGAAAACTGGAATTGGGTTAAAAATATAAAACTTCCCTAAAGGGAATAAACTAACAGATGCTTTAGAAAGGTAAATGGATCTTTAACCGAATAGACTCTTGGAATTTTTAGGGGATGTTCCCCACTTTTTACATTTCTTTTTTCCACCGTAAAGGCATATTTGTAGTATTTTCCAACTAAAGTAACCAAAGTTTCCGAGTAGTCCCCCCAGGGGTAGGAAAAATTATCTATCTCCAAACCGAGTTTTTTTTCTAAGATCCTTTTGGCGTTTTTAAGATCATCCTCAACCCTTTTTTTGTAAGCCTCTTTACTTTCAAAATCCAGAGGTTCGGGAAATCTCCTTTCCAATTCCTTTTTCAGTTTTTCTTCCCAATTCCCGATCTTGGGAAATTTTTCGCAAAATTCAAGAACTTCTCTTTTAACTTGCCCAATAGGACCTACAAGATCGCTTTTTCTTTCAAAAATTGGAAAACCTTCCTTTACGGGTTTGTAAATATTCCACAAACTATATATACGGTTTATATTTAGTCGGTTAACAAATTCGGTAACTTTTTTACCTACAAATCCTTGGGAGTGCGAAATTCCGTGCGAGCCAAAAGAGAAAACATCTCCCATTTGATAAATTTCTTCCCAAGTTAGAAATTCTTCACTGTAACTTTTTAAGAAATATTCCTTTTGGGCTTCCCACATAGATTTGGGTTGGAAAAGCTCCCTCAAGGCTACCTTCCCTCTCCAATAATCAAACAGGGTTTTTCTTATCCTTTTAGAGTTGGAGATCCTCGAAGGGGTTATAAACAGATGGGCCTTAAGACCGTATTTTTTCAATAGAGGATAGGCGTAAACGTAATTATCCGCATAACCGTCATCAAAAGTTAAAAATACAGCCCTTTTTTTGGGTATATATTCACCTTTTAGAAATGCTTTAAACCGTTCCCAATTAAGGACTTCAAAAAAAGTTTTAAAAACCCTTAAGTGGAATTCAAATAACCCCAAACCTATGTCATAGGATTTTCTTTCGTAAATTCTATGGTAGGTATATACGAAAACTTTTGACATAAAGTGTTGATGATATTAGAAGGAGCGCCCCCGGCGGGATTTGAACCCGCGATCTCCGCCTTGAAAGGGCGGTGTCCTAGACCGGGCTAGACGACGGGGGCTACCCCTTTAACTTTAAGGTTATATTATATGTTAAATTTCTTTGCTAGTCAAGTTTTTAAGTGGTGAGCCGGCCGGGAGTCGAACCCGGCGAGCTTGGCGTTCTGAGCGGCGCGGGCATAGTCGTCGAGCAGGCGCGGCATCTCGTCGATGCGCAGCGGGCGGGCAACGACCGCGTCCTT
>DTXZ01000091.1 GCA_012962155.1 Aquificales bacterium | reverse complement strand
TCAATGGATATAATAAGAATTTCCCAAAAATTGGGTATTTCTCCTATAAGACTAACCGCAAAGCTCCAAGATTTAAAGCCCCAAATAGCGGAGGTTGTAAAGAGGTTGTCCCCTCAAAAAAGCGATTTTGCGGAGGATAAAGACTTTCTCTATATCGTAAAGTTAGAGAGAATTTCTTACAGATTTGACGAAGCGGAGAGGCAAAAGGTTATAAAACAGATAGAGGAGGAAAGAATTTTAGCCTTTATAAAAGCCCTTAAAAAGGGCGTGGTTATAAAGGTTTTAGTGCAACTTGATTAAACTTTTTTCCAAAAATCTCGTCTATAAGTTTTTCCCTTTCCCTTTCAATGGCCAAACCGAGTTCTCTATCCTTTAGCCCTTTCCTTTTGAATTTCTCTACGTCCACTTTAACCTTGAAGGGTTTAAGTTCCTTTAGGTAAAACCTCACGAGGTCTACAGCCTTTTCTCCTCCGCGGGAAGCCACCATAAGCAAACTTTCGGGGTGGTAGTTTTGTAAACCCTTAAGGAGTTCGGAGGGTTTTTTCGCTCCCAAAAGGGTTTTTAATATCTTCCCCCCTTCCTCCTTTGCCTGAAGGTAACTTTCCCCAACCCTAGAGGGAGCGGAAAGTTCCTTTAATACCGAAAGGGCGGTTTCTTTTTTGAGTTCCAAAAGGATGGAGACAAACAGAATCCACCCGGGGTACCTAATCTCATCCTTAAATTCCTTAAGGAGTTCCTTTAATTTCTTTAATCTTTCAGGGTTAACCATAGACCACTGAAATTCGGAGGGTAAAATCTGCTCAAGGACGCGGTAGTCCTTGTAGAGTTTCAGGATTTCCAAAAAGTTATCCTCCCTAAAGGCGAGTCTAAGTTCGTTGGCTATCCGGGAACGGGGGGCATTTTTTAAAACTCCCAAAGAAACAGCCTGCCGTAAAAGGGTTTTCGTTCCCTTTGAAAGTTTGAAACCCAACCTTCCCGCAAAGCGCAAGGCCCTAAGAATTCTTATTGGGTCTTCCACAAAGGAAAGGGAGTGTAAAACCCTAATAATCCCCTTTTTTAGGTCTTCCAATCCCCCTACATAGTCTATAAGCGAGCCGAAGTTATCGGGATTTAATGCGACCGCCATTGCATTAATGGTGAAATCCCTCCTAAAGAGGTCTTCCTTTAAGCAGGAGGGCTGAATCTCGGGATACGCACCGCTTTTTTCGTATTTTTCCCTCCGGGCGGTTGCGAATTCCACCTTTAACCTCCCCACCTTTAGGTGGGCTGTTTTAAATTTCTCAAAGGGGTGAAGTTTTACCCCATAAAATTGGGCCACCTCCTTTGCCAAGTCTACCGCATTGCCCCCCTCCACCGTTATATCCAAATCCCAAACGGGTTTACCCAAAAGTATATCCCTTACCACACCGCCTACCAGATAAGCCTTTAAACCTAACTTTTGAGCTATCTCCCCCACCTTTTTGGCAAACTCTTCAACTTCGGGAGAAAGCCGGACTTTGGTAGCTTTTTCTTCGGAAGGGGTTTCCGCAATTATATTTCTAAAGATGTCCAAACGGGTTAAGACCCCTTCAATTTTACCCCTTTCGTTTACGACAGGTATAAGCTTCTGTCCAAAACGGGAGAGAACCTTTTCCGCATCCCAAATTGTGTCCTTAGTTTTTAAGACCACTACATCGGGGTTATATACCTCCGAAACTCTAACCTTTGTAGTACCGAGGTGTTTTATAGCCCGAAGGAGCTCTTTTTTGTAGATTACCCCTAAGGGTTTTTTTTCTCTGTCAACTACGGGAGCGCCCGCAAAACCGAAGTCGGTCAGTTTTTTTAAAGCCTTCTCAAGGGTTTCATCTTCGTAAACCACCAAAGGGGGACGGGAAATAAAGTTTTCCAAGAAGATGTTGGGAAGTTTCCCTTCCAATACTTCGGTAAGCCTCTTTTTAACCCGCTCGGCGGGGATACCCTCAACCTTTAAAGAAGAAGCATAAGAATGGCCACCTCCTCCCAATTTTTTCAAGATTTGAGCGGTGTCGAAGGAGGGATTTATAGCGCGGCCAAAGAGATAAGTTTTATTTCCCGCTTCGTAAATTACAAAATAGCCGTCGGTGTTTTCGGTTAGTTCCTTTAGGCGGTGTACTAAATCTTGAAAGTCGGGAGTGTAGGTTTCACCCCTAAAGGTGGCAACCGCAACCCTCCAACCTTCGGGAGTGGTAACGTATTCCACACTCTTTAGGAGGTTCTGAACAACCTCCAACTCCTTTTGGGAAATTTTTTCTTCCAAATATCGGTTTATGAGGTTCAAGTCCGCTCCCCTCTGGAGGAGCCAAGCAGCCGCCAATAAATCTCTGGGAGTGGTGCCTACGTGGGCAAATCTTCCCGTGTCTTCATATATACCTAGAGCCAAAAGGGTAGCCTCTAAGGGGGAAACTTCTAGCCTGCGTTTTATAAGCTCCTCAACAACCAAAGTTGTGGCGGAACCTACCCTGTCCACTACAAGGGTGCAATTTTCACACCTACATCCTTCTTCGTGGTGGTCGTAAATTAAAAGCTTCCTATAGCGGGGAACTTTACCGACCTTTTCCAAACTACAGTTGTCCACCAAAATTAAGGTTTCAACCTCCGCCGGTGGGTTTTCCACCAGCCTAAAGATGTGTTTAAAGTCCTTAAATACCGCCGATGCGGTTTTTGAAAGCTGTTTCGGTCTAACGAGGTAGGCATCGGGATATAGCTTTAAAACCCCAAAGGCGGAAGAGAGGGCGTCCAAATCCGCCCCCTCGGGAAGGATTACTAATTTCATAATTTTTTCATATTAAGGCTTGTCAAAACCGGGAATACGGGGTATCTTCCTAAGTTTGGAATTTTTGTAGTACCACCCCCAGAGTTTTTTGAGCCAGTGTCCTACTTTGGGTAGAGGTATCATCAAAATCCTTTTGTCGGTTCGGGCAAATAGAATTCCACCCCAAGAGCCCATATCCATCAGGCAAACTATGTGGACGTGGGGCAGGTAACTTTCCATACCTTCGGTGGTCCCTTTGGATATCCTATCTATGTTTCTTCCCACTATCCTGGCCATAACCTCCGCCAAGTGTCCCTGCTTTGCCCTCCATTCGGGCCCCTCTATGGTTGCGCAATCGCCCACAGCCCAAACGGTGTAGTCGCTACCCTCCACCACACAAAAGGGGTCAATCTTTATAAATCCCGCTTGGTTTAAAGGTAGGTCGCTCTCTTTTAAAAGGGGGTGTCCGTCAACCGCGGGGGTGAAAATGGTGAGGTCGCTCTCTATCTTCTCCCCGTCCTCAAAGAGGATTCCGTCGGGTTGAAACTCTTTTATTTTTACCCCAACTTTGTAGTCCACCCCTATTTTTTTGAAAAAGTCAAACATTTTGTCCGCATTCTTTTCTCCCAATCTTTTGCCGGGCTTGGGCATAGGTGCGAAAAAGACCAAACGGAATTTATCCCTTAATCCCAACCCTTTTAGGTGGTAGTGGATGTTAAATAGAGCCTCAAAGACGGGCCCACCCCTCACACCGGTGGGGTCTTGGGGGTGACCACCAAAGCCAAAGGCTATAGTTCCTCCGCCCCTTTTTATAAGTTCTTCATACCTCTCCCTTAGGCTTAAAAGCTCCTCTTTACCACCGCAGATGGATAAGGTATGTTCCAACCCCTTATGACTTTTTTTTACCCCCCCTATGGCTACCACCAGTCGGTCGTAGGTCTTCTCCTCTTCCCCCTTTTCGGTCTCTATTAAAACCTTCCTCTCTTTGGAAATAATCTTTTTTACCTTTCCGGAGGTGAATTTAAAGTTGTTTCTCTCCGCAATGAGTTGAAGCGGTAATTGACACTCTTGGGGAGAGATTTCACCGGTTGGTATCCAGATAGATATGGGATGAATCCACAAGTAATCTTTATCCGATACCAATTCCACATCGAAACCTTTATCCGCAAGGGCTATGGCGGCTTCAACTCCGCCGATACCACCGCCCAAAACCAAAATTCTTTCCATTTCTCTTACCTCACGAGGAGTTAGTATTTACTAAAATATTTCAGCGGTCTTTTCGCTTTCCATGTTAAAAGTAATGGAACTCCTAAGGGTGAACTCTTTTTTCCAAGCCCAGGTAGTAAAGAGGCTTAACCGCTTTGCGGTATTGGTCAAAAAGGAAGGAAAACTTTTAAAGGCGCACAATACCAACAGCGGAAGGTTAAAGGAGTTCCTCACCGAGGGTAAAACGGTTCTCTGCCTACCCAAAAGTGGCAAAAAGACAGATTGCCAACTCTTTGCGGTAGAAGACTTAAAAGGACTTTTTGCGGTTACCGATACCAATCTCCAGATGGTGGCCTTTGAAAAGGCTTTCCTAAAGGGGTTACTCCCTTGGCTCTCGCCCTCTCGCTGGAAACTAATAAGGAGAAACGCCCCTTTGGGTAAAAACTCCCTTATAGACTACCTATTTAGAGAGAGAGGTACGGAAAAACCTCTCTATTTGGAGATAAAAAGTGCGGTTTTGCGTTCCGGCGACAATTTCGGAATGTACCCCGACTGCCCCACCGAAAGGGGTAGAAAACACCTAAGGGAGCTTTTAGAAAACTCATCCATTAGCGGTTTGCTCTTCGTGTGCGCCCTACCCTCGGTGGAAGGTTTTAAACCCTACTGCAAAGGGGACGAAGAGATTTGTAAACTCCTAAAGGAGGCAAAGGAAAGAGGTTTACCGGTAAGGGCGATTTCGCTCCACTTCAACCCCCAAAAGAGGGCGGTTGTTTTGGAAAACCCCGACCTTAGGGTGGAGATTTAATCGGTCTCCCCAAGGAGTTTTCTATACTCCCTTTTCCCTTAGAAAATCCTAAAGGGAGTTACCTCATGGGAATTTGGAAGAAAGTTTCCTAACCTCCCATTTATGGGAAGGAATCCTAACCGACTAATAAAGGAAAAAAGCCTATATTTGAAACAACATGCGTATAATCCCGTGGACTGGTATCCGTGGGGCGAGGAGGCTTTTGAAAAAGCCCAACGAGAGGATAAACCCCTTTTTATCTCCATAGGTTACTCTTCCTGTCACTGGTGCCACGTGATGGAAAAGGAGAGTTTTGAAGACCCCGAAATAGCGGAGATATTAAACACTTATTTTGTACCAATAAAGGTTGATAGAGAAGAGAGACCCGATGTGGACTCCTTTTACATGGAAGCATGTTTAGCCCTCAACGGTAGCGGAGGTTGGCCTTTAACCGTATTGGCTACGCCCGACAAAAAACCTTTTTTTGTGGGAACCTACTTCCCCAAAGAGGGCAAATGGGGACGCCCCGGTTTGAAGGATATCCTTTTACAGGTTGCCAAACTGTGGAAAGAAGATAGAAAAAGGCTTTTAAGCTCCGCGGATAGACTTCTAAATGCCCTAAAGGGGGAAAGGTTTAGCCCCTCCACCGCCAGTTTGGGAGAGGATATTCTCCATTCCGCTTTTGAACGGCTAATGGCCCTCTTTGACGGGAAATTTGGAGGTTTCGGAGACACCCCGAAATTCCCCACACCCCACAAGCTTATGTTTTTAAATCGTTACTTTTACAGGTATGGAAAAAATCGCGCCCTCCTAATGGTAGAAAAAACCCTAACCCAAATGGCGTTGGGAGGTATAAGAGACCATCTCCGGGGCGGCTTTCACCGATATTCCACCGATAGGTATTGGCTTTTGCCCCACTTTGAAAAGATGCTTTACGACCAGGCGATGTTAATTTTTGCCTATACCGAAGGTTATAAACTCTTAAAAAAAGACCTCTACAGGAAAGTTACGGAAGAGATTATCCGTTATTTGGAAAGGGAAATGTTTTCTCCCGAAGGGGGTTTTTACGCCTCCCAAGATGCCGACAGCGAAGGGGAAGAGGGGAAGTTCTATACTTGGAGTTTGGAAGAACTGAAAAAGGTCTTAACCCCCGAGGAGTTTGAGATAGTGGTAAAGGTCTATAACCTTCGGCAGGAGGGAAACTACAGAGAGGAAGCCACTGGAAGGCTAACCGGAAGAAACATTCTGCACATGACGAAAATTCCCTCCCAACTTTCGGAGGAACTAAACCTTACCGAAGAAACCCTAAAGAAGTTGCTGGAAAGGATAAGGGAAAAACTCTTTAAGGAACAGGAAAAGAGGGTCAAACCTTCGGTGGATAAAAAAATATTGGTAGATTGGAACGGACTAACGGTAGCCGCCCTATCCTACGCGGGAAGGAGTTTTGAAAACCACCGATGGATTGAACTGGCAAAGAAGACCGCCGATTTTATATTGGAAAAGCTCTTAAGTCCTTCGGGGAAACTTTGGCACCGATACGCGGAGGGGGAGGTCAAATACGAGGCCCTATTGGACGACTACGCCTTTTTTATTTGGGGACTTTTGGAACTTTACGAGGCTACCTTGCAAGGGAAATATCTTAAAAAGGCTCTGGAGCTTACGCAAACCACTTTAAACCACTTTTGGGACGAAGAGGGAGGTGGCTTCTATCTTACACCCGATTATTTAAAGGATATCCCCCTTAGGAAAAAGGAGTTTTACGATGGGGCTACCCCCTCGGGCAATTCCGCAATGGCTTACAACCTTATTAGGTTGGGTAGATTACTCGGTTTAAAGGAGCTGGAGAGGTTTGGAGAAAAAACCTTAACCGCAATGGCCTCCTACATATACCGCACCCCTATCGGTTACACGTTTGCCCTCATAGCCTTAGACCTGCTTGTAAACGGTTCAAAAGAGCTATACATCGTTGGGACAAAGGAGGACTACACACCACTTTTAAAGGAAATTAACCGCGAATTTTTACCCGATTTGGATTTCCTAAAGGTAGACGAAACCACCAAAGCGGTTTCAGACCACATAAATAACCTATCGCGGTTAAACGGAAAGACAACCTATTACCTGTGTAGGAACTACACATGCGAAAAACCCACCGATAATCCCGAGGATATTTTGAAAATCTTAAGAGGTTATTAAAACTCCGATTTTCTCCCCCTTCGGGGGTTTTAATTTAAAAACCTTAACCGCGATGGTAAAGGTGAAAGAAAACCTAACACCGATGCTAGCCCAATACCACTCTATAAAAGCGCAATATCCCGATGCCATCTTATTATTCCGCCTGGGGGATTTTTACGAGACTTTTTACGAAGATGCCAAGATAGTTTCCAAGGTTTTGAACATAGTCCTGACCTCCCGCCCCGCGGGGAAAAACAAAAGGATTCCGATGGCGGGTATTCCCCACCATGCCCTAAACAGTTACGTTCACAAGCTAATCCATTCGGGTTACAAGGTAGCCATTTGCGAACAGATAGAGGATCCCAGCAAAGCCAAGGGGATTGTAAGAAGGGAGGTGGTAAGAGTTATAACGCCCGGAACCTTTTTTGAAAGGGAAACCACGGGGATAGTTTCACTCCTTCCAACAGGAAAAAAGTGGGCTTTCGGATATTTAAACCTGGCGGTGGGAGAATTTTTGGGAGCGGTTTTACCCAAGGAGGAGGTTTTCAACATAATAGCCAAACTGCAACCTACGGAGGTGCTTCTGCCAAAAGAAAACCCCTCTTTGGAGGGGGAAATAAAACCCCTTTTAAGGGAAGTTTACTTTACCAAGCTACCCAAGGAGGAATTTTTCGGAGAAACGGCAAAGAGGGAATTTTTAAAACACTTTTCCATTCCCACCTTAAGGGTTTTAAACTTTGAAAGCGAGGAAGTTCTCCCCGCTTTGGCTTCTCTGCTAAAATACGCCAAGGTTACACAAAAGGGATTTATGCCCTTTGTCAAAAGACCCAAACCCTACACCGGTGAAATTTACGCAAAGGTAGACCTAAAGGCGCAAAAGGCTTTGGAACTCTTAGAGAGTTTGGAGGGTAAAAAAAGCCATTCGCTCTTTGGGGTATTGGACAAAACCTTAACGGGAATGGGTAGGCGAAGGCTCAAGTTCTACATAGTCCACCCTTATAAGGATGTGGAAAGGATAAAGAAAACCCAAGACGCGGTGGAGGAATTAGTAAAAAACGGGGAACTCAGGAGGGAGCTAAGAAACCTCCTTGAGAAAGCTTACGACATGGAGAGATTGGTTTCCAAAATTTCCTCCGCCATTGCTAACGCCAAAGATTTGGTAATGCTCAAAGAGTCCCTTTTCATTGCTAAGGAGATTAAGGAACTTTTACTCAAAAAAGCCCAAAGGCCGCTTTTGAGAGAATTGGCGGAAAATATGGAGGAACTCGCGGAGGTGGCCCAAGACATAGACCGCACTCTGGTGGATGACCCTCCCTACCAAGTTAAAGAGGGTGGACTGATAAAGGAAGGGGTAGATCCTTACTTGGACGAGCTTAGGAGTATAAGGGATAACGCCCAAGATTGGCTCAAACGCTACCGGGAGGAACTTAGGAGGAAAACGGGAATAGCCAGCCTAAAGATAGGTTTTAACAAAGTGATGGGCTTTTTTATAGAAATTACCAAACCCAACCTCCGCTACGTTCAGGAGCTTATAGAAAAGGGAGTATTAAAAAGGAGACAGACATTAACCAACAGCGAAAGGTTTATAACCAAGGAACTGCAGGAGTTTGAAGAGAAGTATCTTTCCGCAGAGGAGAAAATTAAAGCCTTGGAGTATAAACTCTTTACGGAGCTTAGGGAAAGGGTTCTCCAAAAGGTGGACAAGATAGGAAATACCGCGGGCATTTTGGGGGAATTGGATTACCTCCAATCTTTGGCGGAGGTGGCTACCGAAAACTTTTGGGTAAAACCGCAAGTGGAGGCGGAAGGCATAGAAACCTACATCCAAGGTGGAAAGCATCCCGTTATAGAAAAACACAAAAGGGTTTATATTCCTAACGATACCCGTTTTACCGACAAAGAGAGATTGCTTATAGTTACGGGACCCAACGCGGCGGGAAAGTCTTCCTATATCCGCCAAGTGGCGATTATTTTCTTGCTCACCCAAATGGGGAGTTTCGTTCCCGCGGAAAAAGCCCGCATAGCGGTTGCGGATGCGATATTTACCCGCGTAGGTTCGGGAGATCTTTTGGCTTTGGGAATTTCCACCTTTATGAACGAAATGTATGAGGTGGCAAACATCTTAAACAACGCAACCGAAAAGAGTCTAATAATTCTGGACGAGGTTGGAAGGGGAACCGCCACCTACGACGGTATAGCGGTGGCCACCGCCGTGGCGGAATACATAGCCAGAGGGATAAAAGCCCGAACCCTCTTTGCCACCCACTACCACGAGCTCACCCGCTTGGAGGGACAGGTTGAAGGGGTTGTCAATTACCACATGGAGGTAAAAGAAAATGAGGACGGTTCGGTGGAATTCCTTTACACCTTAAAAAGGGGAGCCTCCAGCAAAAGCTTCGGGGTGGCGGTGGCAAAAATGGCGGGACTCCCCAACAAAGTGGTGGAAAGGGCAAAGCAGATATTGGAACTTTTGGAGGGAGAAAGGGAAAGGAAACTTACGGAGCAATCTAAACCTAAAAAACCTTACGCGAAACCTTTGGTGAAAAGAGTTGAAACCAAAACCCCAAATGTGGAAAGTGAAATCGTAAAAATACTAAAGGATATAGATATCGCAAAAACAACACCGTTGGAAGCCCTTATAAAGTTGGCACAACTAAAGGAGATGGTAAAGTAGCATTACAACTTTAGTCTTCCCTTGAACTCCCTTTCCAACTCCCTTCGTAGGGCTTTTTCTTTCAGCTCCCTTCGGATGTCCGCCTTTTTCTTACCCTTGGCTACCGCTATTTCAACCTTTACCTTACCGTTTTTAAAGTAAAGAGAGAGCGGAATTATGGTTAAACCCTTTTGTTCAACCTTTCCCGCCAATCTCTTTATTTCCCTTTTGTGTAGCAGAAGTTTTCTCGTCCTAAGGGGGTCTATCTTCATTAGGGTATTATTCCTGTAAGGCGGGATATAGAGGTTGTAAAGCCACGCCTCACCGTTTACGATTTTTACAAAACTATCCCTAAAGGATACATTGGGATGTTCGCGCAAAGACTTTACCTCGGGTCCCAGTAAAACTATTCCCGCCTCATATTTTTCCAATATTTCGTAATTCCGGGGAGCGGTTTTATTTTTAGCGATAATCTTTATTCCACCCTGTTTTACCATGGTCCTAATTTAATTTAACCTTAAGGCAAGGGGAGTTCTAAAATTAGAAACACTTATGGAATACATCGCAAAAGTGGATAAAGAAATTTTTTCCGCTATAGTGAAAGAGATAGACCGCCAACATTACTCGCTGGAAATGATAGCATCGGAAAACTTCACCACCTATGAGATAATGGAAGCGGCGGGAACTCCCCTGACCAACAAATACGCCGAAGGATATCCAGGAAAGCGCTACTACGGTGGATGCGAATTTGTGGATATTGTTGAAAATCTGGCTATAGAAAGGGCTAAAAAACTTTTCGGAGCGGAGCACGCCAACGTTCAACCCCACAGCGGTTCCAGTGCCAATTTTGCGGTATATTTTGCCTTGGCAAAATGCGGAGACACCCTTTTGGGAATGGACTTAGCCCAAGGAGGACATCTGACCCACGGGGCTAAGGTTTCCGTATCGGGAAAATGGTTTAACGCCATTTCCTACGGACTTAACACAAGGGAAGAAATAGACTACGACCAAGTTTACAAATTGGCAAAGGAACACAAACCCAAAATAATTGTTGCGGGGGCTTCCGCCTATCCGAGGGTAATAGATTGGGCTAAGTTTAAGGAAATTGCCGAAGAAGTTGGTGCCTACCTTATGGTTGATATGGCGCATTACGCCGGGCTGATAGCGGGGGGAGTTTATCCCAACCCCGTGCCTTACGCGGACGTGGTAACCTCCACTACCCATAAAACCCTAAGGGGACCCCGTAGCGGCTTTATACTCTCCAAGGCGGAGCTTGCCAAAAAGATAGATAAAGCGGTATTTCCCGGTGTTCAAGGTGGACCTTTGATGCACATTATCGCGGCTAAAGCCATCGCCTTTAAAGAGGCTATGAGCGAAGAGTTCAAAGCTTATGCCAAACGGGTTGTTGAAAACGCAAGGGCTTTGGCGGATGAACTTCTTAAATTGGGGTACAAGCTTGTAACCGGAGGAACCGATAGCCATATGGTCTTGATAGACCTTAGACCCCAAGGGCTTACCGGAAAACAGGTGGAAGAAGCGTTGGAAAAGGCGGGTATAACCGTAAACAAAAACGCAGTACCCAACGACCCCTTACCTCCCACAAAGACCAGCGGTATCAGATTGGGCACTTCCGCCCTAACCACCCGCGGACTAAAAGAGGATGACATGCGTCAAATAGCCCGTTGGATAGATAGGGTCATTAAAAACCTCGGTGACGAGAAGGTTAT
>DTXZ01000090.1 GCA_012962155.1 Aquificales bacterium | reverse complement strand
TATCGTAGGAGGAAGTGTTATAAACGATAGGTATCTTTAGTCCATTTTGGGTCGCCAAATAGATAGCCCCCGCTATTTGGGGTACTACGTGGGAAGGGGTTACCAAGTTGATATTAACCGCCCCTTCCTTTTGAAGATAGAGCATAATATTTGCCAACTCCTTTGGCGTTATCTCTTCCCCCTCCCCCAGTTGGGATATCTCATAGTTCTGGCAATAGACACAAGCCATGTTGCAGTAGGAAAAAAAGATTGTTCTGCTAACTGTATCTCCCCTAATGGGTTTTTCCTCACCTAGGTGCAAAAAGGCAGAGGATACCCTAACGTAGTTGGCGGTTTTGCAAAAACCTTTTTCCCCTTTAAGCCTATTTACCCCGCAGCGGAGGGGGCAAACCCCACACGAGGTTAAGATTTCCTTAAGCAGTTCCACCCTTTCTTTTAACTTCCCCTCCTCGTAAAGTTTTAAATAGAAAGGGACGAATTCCCCCATAAGGGTTTTTAAAATTAGTCTCAAGCTATGGATTTTGAACCGTTTGCACCTATAACCCCCCCCTGCAAAGGGGAGGAAAAAAAGGATAATGAAACCCTTTTAAAGGAAGAAATAGTCAAACTAAAGAAAGAAAACTTTGAACTGAAACGGCAACTGGAGAGAGAAAAATTTTCCCACCAATCGGAAAGGGTTAGGCTTGAAGAGGAAAAAAAGCGGCTTTTGGAGAAGATAAACTTCCTACAAACCCAAAATATGGAGTTACAAAATCGGGTAAATTCCCTCCAAAAGAGTCTTGAAGAACTAAAAACCGAACTGGAGATGACAAAAAATTTTAAACAGAATTTGGAAACAAAGATTGAAAAGGCTCTTGAGGAACAAAAAAGGCAAATCTTGGAAATCTCCCTAAAAGTTTTGACCGAATCCCTTAAAGGGCTACTACTTACAGAAAAAATTCAAGATGAGGAGACCCTAAGGAGGATTTTTAAAGAACTCTTTTCGGAAAAAATCTTCACGGGGGAAATAACCGTTAAGGTTAATCCACAAGATGTTCCACTTATAAAGGATATTTTGGGAGAGAAAGAGCAATGGGTGTTTGATATACTAACCGATCCCAAACTCCAAAGGGGTGAAATAGAAATCGAAACCGAAAGGTTTTTTGTTGAAAGAAAGTACAACCGGCTGGTGGAGGAATTTGTAAACGAACTACTCCAAAGGTTTACTCAAGAGGGGGAACAGACCGGACACTGAGGGTTTTTGGAAAGTTTAACCGGCACCCATTGGTAGGTCTTTAAGTCCACTATAAGGGTTTTTCCCTCCAAATTTTCCCCATTTTGGGTTATAAGGTTGATAACTTCCTGAACTTGGACAGAGGCCACAACCGCAACCGTAGTTACCACGGTGGGGAGGTTTCCTCCCCCCAACTCTTTTAGGGTTTCCAAATCTCCGGGAAAGAGGCATTCAAGACAGGGAATTTCCTTCTCCTCCTTTCGAAAAAAGGGAAAGGAGGCTACCCAACCTTCCCAACTTCCTACCCCCGCGGATATTAAACCTCTACCTTTAACGTAACAGATACGGTTTAAAAGTCTCTTAGTTTCAAAATTATCGGTGCAATCTATAACGATATCCGCTTTTTCTACCAAATAACTTCCGTTGGCGGCGGTAAATCCCGCATCAAAGGCTTCTATATTCACCGAGGGGTCTATTTTCTTTAATTTTTTAGAGGCTACGAGGGCTTTGGACTTACCGACATCGGAGCGGTCGTAAAGAATTTGCCTATTGAGGTTGGAAAAGGAAACCCTATCGTTGTCAACCAAAATGAGATTTTTAGCTCCCAATCTAACCAATTCGGTGGTTACGAAACTTCCCAAACCTCCCAAGCCTACTACCAGTAATCTTAACTCTTTGAGTAGATCAAGGGCATCGTCGTCTAAAAGGAGCCGGTTGTAATCTTTTTCGTTTTGGGATAGGTTCATTAGCAAACCATTTTTTTGCAAAAGGGGGGAAGAAATCAACCAACTATTAGGTTTTCCAATAGTTCGCAAAGGGTATGTCCCAAGGTTATGTGGCACTCCTGAATTCTCGGCGTTTCATTGGAGGGAACCACAAAGGCGTAATCTACAATCTCTTTAATCGTTCCCCCGTCCTTTCCTAAAAAAGCCGCGGTTAAAGCCCCCTTTTTTTTAGCTTTTAGCAAAGCCCTTCTTACATTTTCACTTCTACCCGAGGTAGAGATACCTATTACTACGTCCTTTTTTCCCACCAAAGCCTCCACTTGCCGTTCAAAGATCTTTTCAAAGCCGTAATCGTTACCCACTGCGGTTAAAACCGAAGTGTCGGTCGTTAACGCTATAGCCCTTATAGGTAATCTATCTTTGGAAAACCTTCCAATAAGCTCCGCGGCTATGTGCTGGGCGTCCGCGGCACTCCCGCCGTTGCCGAAAAGAAAAAGGGTTCCGCCCTCTTTTAACCTCTGGGCGGTATAAACGGCAAACTTTTCTATACGTTCCAAATACTTTTCAACGAAGGCGAGCTTAAGTTCCGCACTTTCCCTAAAAATGGTTAAAATGCGTTCCTTCATTGTCCTTTAATTTTTTTAATTCTCTCATCGGGGGAAACGATTTTCGTAATCTTCACCCCAAAGCGGTCGTTTACAACTACCAACTCCCCTTCCGCGATTTTTCTTCCATTTACTTTAATATCAACGGGGTCGGAAAGCATTTTGTCCAAAACTATAACCGCGGTAGGTTTTAAGGAAAAAAGCTCTTCAAGGGTAATCCTTTTGGAACCGACCTCAACGCTTATTTCAAGGGGAATATTTAAAAGTGCCAAAAGGACCTCGTCGGGCGGTTCCTCCATGTGTTCCCTGTTTTCCTGCGGGGTACCTACCTCGTCGCTAACCGGTTGCCATTCGGGGTTTTCTTGGGGAGAATTTACGGTGGAATTTTGTTCCTGCCGGCGTTTTTTTACCTCCTCCTCCCACTTCTTTTCAAGTTCATCCATATTTGCACTCATTTTAAAATCATATTAAAAACCTTTTGGGCTATTTCCGCCGGTGGAATTTCCAAACAATCGTAATTTTTATTGCAAATGCCCTTTCCATGGAGGTCGCAAGGGGAACAACTTAGGTTTTTGGAAATTACTATCCCTTCGTTGGGGGAAGGGGCAAAGCCCAAACAGGGGTGGGTTCCTCCGTAAATTACCACTGCGGGTGTCCCAACCGCCCTTGCCATATGGGTGGCTCCGCTGTCGTTTCCAACGAAAACCTTGGCACCCTTTAACACCCACAGACTTTCAATTAAAGAGAGTTTTCCACAAAGGTTTAAAACCCCTTTCCAGTCTTTACTCTTTTCGTAATCTCTTTTGTCGCCTATTAATACAACCTTTAGCCTTTGGGAGAGGAGTTTTATTAGTTCCTCAAAGTGGGGATATTCCTTCTTTCTATACCTAGCCCCTATTCCTAAAACCGCATAATCTCCCCTTTTGAGGCTGAATTTTTTTAAAGTTTCTTCCACACTTTGGGGGGATACCTTTATAAACGGACGGGGGTTTTCCACTTTTAAGCCCAAAACCCCCAGAGTTTGGGTATAAAGATGAAGAACATTTAAAGGATTGTATTTAAACCTTTCCGCCAACCCCAAACGGTTTAAAAAAACGCAAAACCTCCTAAACAGGGCTTTTTTATCATATACGGTTTTAACCTCCGCGGGGAGCAGCTTTCTTACGAGGAAACTCTTGAAGTTGGCGTGAAGGTCTATAACCGCAAAAGGTTGGGTTTCCTTCAAAAACTCCAAAAGTTGAAAAAACTTTTTGATACTTCTAAAGGTATTTTTATCTACCTCTATAACTCCAATGCGGTTGTCTTGGGAAAAAAGCTCCCCGTAAGGTCGGTAGGTAAGCAAAATGGGTTTATAACCGTTTTTTATAAAAGGTTCGATAAGACAAGAGGTTAAAACTACATCGCCGAGGGAGGAAAAACGGATTAATAAAACCTTTCTGGACATTACTTTATGCTGTAGGTTTTAATGAATTTATCTATCTGTTCCCTGTTTCCTACCACTATGGCTATATCCCCCGCTTTAAAGCGAAAATTTTTGGGGTCGGGCGCGGGGAAAATCTCCCCTTCCCTTACAACTCCCAAAACTATAGCCCCGGTTTTTTTTCTGATATCCGCCTCCGCCAAAGTTTGCCCTATGAGGGGACTTTGTTCGGGCAGTTCCACCCATTCCATAACCAGCTGTTTTAAAAGCATTTGCATTTTGTCTCCTTCAACGGGCTGATAGAATGCTCCCGCCAAAACCATTCCCATTTCCCTTGCCTCTTGGTCGGTTAGAGTTACGGTGCATTCAACGTCTCCCTCTTCGTCCAAGACGTAAATTTCCCTTTTACCCGAATGGTGGATTATTACGGAAACGATCTGTCCGCTGGAGAGTTTTATGGAAAATCTCTTTCCTATACCGGGGAGTTCGGTTTGTTTAAAGAATTCCATAAGAGGTTATTATTAGTCCTTTCTCCGCAAGGCTTCAACGGCAAAAGAATCTTTTTGATGTATGCTTATTAATCTTTGACCAACGCCAAGGGAGGAAAAAATGAAAGCGACACTCAAGGAGGATAAAGGACTATATAGAGAACTAACTTTGGAAGTTGAAGGCGCGGAGGTAAAAAGGGCCTTAGATGAGATATACCAATATCTTTCCCACACCGCTACCCTTCCCGGTTTCCGAAAGGGTAAAATTCCCCGCAAAATTTTAAGGAAGCGTTTTGGCGATACCATAAAGGAACACGTTGCAAAGGTAATTCTTGACAACTATTTGGAGAAAGCTTTGGAGGAAAAAGGGGTAAAGCCGATTGCCGATGTATTTCTCACCGAGGTTAAAATAAACGAGGAGAAACCTAGCGCCACCGTTGTGGTCAGATTTGAAGTTCCACCCCAAATAGAACTCAAAGATCTCGAAGAGATTACCGTTGAAGTTCCTAAGTTGGAATTTTCCCAAGAGCAGGTTGAAAATTACATAAACCAACTAAGGGAGCAAAATGCCCAATGGAATCCCGTGGACAGGGAAATTAGGAAGGGAGACCTCGTAGAGGTTGAATACGAAATTACCGATACCGAAAGCGGTGAAAAGGAACGGGGGGAAACTTCCGCGGTAATAGGAGACGGTCTATTCAGAAAGGAGATAGAAGAGGCTCTGGAAGGTAAGAAAGCGGGTGAAGAGATAGAGCTTAAAGAACTTCCAATTTACGACCAAGAAGGAAAAGAGGTTGGAAAGGTAAACATAAAACTGAAAATAAAAGGGGTGAAAGAAAAAGTTCTTCCCGAACTAAACGATGAATTTGCCAAAAAACTAAACCTCGGCGAAACTTGGGAAGAAGCCCGAAAGAAAATAGAAGAGCAACTCAAAGAGCAATTTGAAAGAAGCAAGGAACAACAAAAGTTGGAAAAACTACTTCTGAAGCTGGTAGAGGTTCATAAATTTGACATTCCCGAAAGCCTGGTAAGAAGGGAAAGCGATATTCTCTTTGAACGCCGACTTCAAGAGCTATCGGCTTATGGGATAAATCCCAACCAAGTGGATAGGGAAAAATTGCTTAACGAGATTTTACCCACCGCGGTATTCAACGTGGCAAGCCGACTTCTACTTGATAGGCTGGCGGATAAGCTTAATATAGAAGTTGGTGAAGAAGAAGTAAACCGGGAAATAGAGAAGTTGGCAAAAGCCTACAACATTTCCCCCCAAGAGCTTAAAAAATCCCTCCAAGATAGAGGTCTTATAGAGATGATTAAAGCGGACCTCAGAAGGAACAAAGCCCTTGAGGAGGCATCTAAAAGGGTTAAGTTTGTAGAGGTTGAACCCAAAGAGGAGAAAAAGGGGGGAAAAAAAGATGAAAACAAAGAGGGTGAAAACCACTAATCTTTCTTTTAACCGTTTTGGTTAGAAAAGGGTTGATTCCCTATTCTCCTACTTCTCTCCATAGCCTGTTGGGCGAGGTATTGCTGTCCGAACTTTTGCAAATTCAAAAATTCCGTTTCAAAAAGTTCAAAGTGTTTTTCCTCTTCCATTACCACCTTTTTAAACAGCTGTTCCGTTCCTATATCCCTTTCCGCAGCAATAACCTCCAAAGCCCATTTGGAATACATTTCCATCGCTTCCGCTTCGCTCTTCATAGCCCACTCAAGCATATCCTTGGGGTCGTGGATTTTTTCCACCGGTTTGGAGAGTTCCCCAAGTTGGGGTTCTCCACCTAGAAAGAGTATTCTTTCCGCAAAGACCTCTATATGTTTCATTTCCTCTATTGCGATCCTCTTAAAGAGGTTGGCGAGAAGGTCATAACCCATGTCGCTTAGAACAAAGTGGAAATACATGTATTGGTGGAGGGCGGTTTCCTCCTCTTTAATGGCTTGATTTAAAAGTTCAATACTTTTAGGCTTTCTCATCCTAGGAAAATTAGCTCTCCAATAGTGAAAAGCAACTATTAACCAACGAGTGGTTAGACTAAAACCACAAATGGAGACCTACCGAGGTAAAAAGGTAATCAGATTTTCTCTACTCACCGAGGTAAAGAGGGTTTTGAGGAAAGGGAGGCTCCACACCGTTTGTGAGGAAAGTAAATGTCCCAACATAGGAGAGTGTTTTTCAAAAAACACCGCAACATTTCTAATAATGGGTGACGTATGCACCCGCGGGTGTAGGTATTGTTCTGTTAAGAAAGGACATCCCAAGCCTTTGGACAAAAAGGAACCGAGAAATTTAGCCCTTGCGGTTAAAAGGTTGGGACTTAAATATGTCGTAATTACCTCTGTTACACGCGACGACCTGCCCGATGGCGGGGCAAGTCACTTTGCCCAATGCATCCGTTGGGTAAAAGAGCTAAATCCCGACGCAAAGGTTGAAGTTTTAACCCCCGACTTTAGGGGAGAAACCCGATTTTTGGAGAGGGTTTTGAGGGAAAAACCTTTCGTGTTCAATTGCAACATAGAAACGGTTAAGCGGCTCTATCCCCAAATCCGTTTGGGAGGGAGGTATGAGTGGACTTTGAAACTCCTTAGATATTCAAAGGAAAACTATCCCGACATTTACACAAAAAGCGGCTTAATGGTGGGCCTCGGCGAAACTTGGGACGATATAAGAAAAACCTTGGAAGACCTAAGGGAGGCGGGTTGCGACATAATCACGGTGGGACAATATCTACAACCCACAAAAGCCCAAAGAGGAGTTGTTAAGGAATACACCGAAGAGGAATTTAAAAAGATAAGGGATTTGGCTTACCAGATCGGGTTTAAATACGCTTTCGTGGGAAGGTGGGTAAGAAGTTCCTACAAGGCTTGGGAGATTAGCCACATAGGTAATTAAGCCCTAAAAAAGGCGAAAAGGTAAACCTCCTTTACCCCTATTGCTTTTAGCAATTTTGCCACCTCCGAAGCCGTTGCCCCGCTGCTGAGAAGGTCGTCTATAACCAAAATTCTCTTCCCGCGTAAACGGGCTTTAAATCTTTTTTCAATTGAAAAGATGTTTTTTACTAGCCGTTTTCTCTCCTCTATATTCTTTATTCGCGCCAAAGGTTTCCTTATCCGCCAGCGTCTCCTTAAAATCTTTTCCACCTTTAGGTTTGCCCCCTTTACCATCTCCTCTACGGGGTCAAAACCGCGGGAAAACCACAACCTCCAAGGGTTGGTGGGAATATAGGTAACCCAGTCGGGTTTTTTGTCCTTTATGTAACCCTCCAAAAAGGGTTTTGCCAAATTTCCCGCAAAGTGGGCTAAACTTTTAAACCCGCCAAACTTTATGAAGGAAACCCATTCTTTTTCTCTCCACCCGTAGTGGGTAAAGGTTTTATACCCGTCCAAAAAGGGGAGCGTAATTTGGTCTTCTTCAGGGAAGGGCTTTAGGGAAAATAGACAAACCTCGCAGAGGAAGGGATTACTTTTTAAAGGTTTCCCGCAAAGGAGACATTTTTCGCAAAAGAGAATTTTATTAAAAAACCTTTTTGGCATCGGCCCAAAGCCAGTCTATACCGTAGTAGTCCCTAACTTCGGGCAGCATTATGTGGACTATTACGTCCCCGTAATCCAAAACCACCCAACGGTTGTATTCCCTTCCCTCAACGTGGTGGGGAGGTTCGCCGGTTTGTTTTTTTATCTCCTCTTCAACGTAATCGCTTAGAGCCTTGGCGTGGGTCTCTGAGGTGGCGGTTGCTATTATAAAGTAGTCCGCCAAAGAGGTTAAACCCCTAACGTCCAGTGCGGATATGTTTTCCGCCTTTTTGTCGTCCAAAATCTTAATAATTTCTTTTACAAAAGTTTTCCTATCCATGGTTGCGCCTTCTTTTCTCGGTTAGCCGAACCACACATTATTAAATATAAAACCTTTTTCCGAGTTCCTCCAAAGGTTTATTCAATTATTAACATCACATTTCCCTTTTACTAAAATTGCAGGGTATGGAGCGAAAGGCGGAAGTTAGGAGAAAAACCAGAGAAACCGACATAGAGCTTTACATAAACCTTGACGGTAAGGGGGATTACGAAGTCGTAACCCCTATAGGGTTTCTAAACCACATGCTGGAAAGTTTTGCCAAACACGGAAGGTTTGATTTAAAGGTTAAAGCCGATGGCGACATTCACGTTTCCCACCACCACTTGGTTGAAGATTGCGGGATAACACTGGGTATGGCTTTCAGGAAAGCCCTCGGCAACGCTAAGGGTATAAAACGTTACGGTTGGGCTATCGTTCCCATGGACGAAGCCCTCGTTATCGGCTCTTTGGACATCTCGGGAAGGGGGCTTTTTTACCACAACAAAAAAACCTTAAGGGGAAAAATAACCCATTTAGACTTTGAACTCATATGGGAGTTTTTTAAAGGGTTTGCCTTAGAAGGGAAAACCACCCTCCACATAAAGGTTGAAAGGGGTTACAATCTCCACCACATAGCGGAAGCCTGTTTTAAATCCTTTGCGTTGGCTCTAAGAGAGGCGGTAACCCCCGTGCGTGGAGATATTCCTTCCACCAAGGGGGTTATTTAGATTTTTTCTTTTTCCTTTTCCTTTCGGCGTAAACCTCCTTTCTACACTCGCGGATTATCTTCTTATAGCGGTAGAACACCGAAGGGATATGAATGGGAACCCCGTAATACCTTTCGAGGTATAGGCATATATCTTCGGTGGTCAAATATTTACGGTTCCTTATTAAGCCCTTTATATACTTCCTTATGCGGGTTTCACTCTTTTTTTTATCGCCCATGGTTTTGCACCAATCTTAACAAATCCCCAAAGAGGTTTTTGGATGTTTCTCCCAGTTTTCCCATCAGGAGGTTGTTTAAAACAATTCCCACCCTCTGCCCGACAAAGAAGGAAATTACGAAGATGGCAAGAGTGTAAAGGTTTAGTTTCACTCCAAAGAGAATTCTAAAAAACACTATAAAAGGTACGGGGAGGTGTACCGCGAGAAACCACTCCTTTGAAAGTTTTCTAACCTTTGATCTCCAATAACCGAAGGGAATATTTATTAAAAAGGTTAAAACTGCCACTAGGAGGATTTTAAGCCAATCGCCTTCCATAAAAGGGGTTAAATTTAAGGCAAAAAGGCACTCGGAAAGTAAGGGTTTAATTATTAACCTTATGGGATTTACCCCCAAAACTCCCTACCTAGCGGTGGACGGAATAATAAAACTTTTTGATGAAAAGGGAAACTTCAAAGGTATAGTCCTCATAGAGAGGAAAAATCCCCCCGTAGGGCTAGCCCTACCGGGTGGGTTTGTAGAAGTAGGGGAAACCGTAGAAGAGGCGGTGGTAAGGGAAATAAAAGAGGAGGTAAATTTGGACTTTGAAATAGAAAGAGTCTTAGGAGTTTTCTCCAAGCCGGATAGGGATCCCCGTTTTCATGTGGTTTCGGTGGTATTTGTAGGAAGGGCTAAAGGTTGGCCCAAAGCTTCTTCCGATGCAAAGGAGGCTAAGGTTTACAAACTTGAGGAAATCCCTTGGGAAAAACTGGTGTTTGACCACGCGGAAATTTTAAGAAAGTTTTTGGGAGAAATTTAATGTTTTCCCTCTCTCTCCGTATTAATAGTTTTAGCTTATGCGTTTCGTAAAATGTCAAGGGGCGGGAAACGATTTTGTAATTATAGACAACCGCGACGGAAAGGTTTATAAGAAACTGGAAGAGCTAAAAATAGACCTGCCTACCTTTGTTAAAAAGGTTTGTGCCTTCCACACCGGCGTAGGTGCGGACGGATTAATCCTTATAGAGGAACCCGAAAATCCCGCAAACGATTTTAAGTGGCAGTTTTTCAACAGCGACGGATCGGTGGCAGAGATGTGCGGAAACGGCTCCCGTTGCGCGGTAAGGTTTGCCTATGAAAAAGGAATAGCGAAAAGTACGCAGGTAAAGTTTGAAACCTTAGCGGGTGTAATCGAAGCTGAAGTAAAAGAGGGTGGTCGGGTTGTAAAGGTACAACTTACCAAGCCCTTCGGACTAAAAACCGACTTTGAAATACCTTTAAGCAATTTAACACTAAAGGGAAACTTTCTAAACACCGGCGTTCCCCACGTTGTAGTCCCGGTAGAAAACTTAGAAGAATTTGAGGTGGTAAAATACGGTAGAGAAATACGGTATCACGAGCTATTTAAGCCGGCGGGGACAAACGTTAATTTTATAAAACCGATAGGGGAAGACTCCATAAAAATAAGAACCTACGAAAGGGGTGTCGAAAATGAAACCCTTGCCTGTGGAACGGGGTCTACCGCGGGAGCCATAATAGCCTACCTCAAAGGTTTGGTAAAAGAGAAACCGGTAAAAGTTGTAACCAAAGGAGGAGAAGTTTTAACTATAGACTTTGACGAAAACTTGGAAAAGGTTACCTTAGAAGGTAGGGTTTTTAAAGTTTTTGAAGGGGAACTTTCCTTTGAAATTTTTGAATAAATCTCTCCCTTTTTCTTTTAAATGGATATGGGAATAACAAACCCACCTTTTGGGAGAAAAAAGGTCTTTGTGATTGAGAAGTGTCAACTCTTTTAGGTTTCTTTTCTGGAAGTTTAAACGGGTTGAAGAATTTTATGTAAAAAAGGCGGATGTCATTATTATTTATAAGCTAAGCGGTAGTTCTCTTTTTTT
>DTXZ01000089.1 GCA_012962155.1 Aquificales bacterium | reverse complement strand
TTACAAAGAAAACGTGGGAAGGTTTTTCCCTTTTTGGAAAAACCAAAAGGAGTTCTTTGGGTGCGAATTTAAACTCCCTAAGGGTGCAAAGGACTTGGTCCAAACGGGGTGAATCCATCATAAGGAAAAACTCCTTTGAAGACTTAAGCAGATACTTGGCTACCCTTATAAATTCCCTATAGGAGGTCTCCACCTCGTAGTTAGCCTTTGTGTAAATTTCCCCTTTTTGGGTTTGGGGGGTTAAAAATTCTCTCCTCCAAAAGGGGGGATTGGAGTAAACCGCTTCGGCAATATGAGGTTTTAAACATTTTTGAATTTCCCTAATATCACAAAGGATGGGCTGAACGTTGGCTACCCCGTTGAGTTGGAGGTTTTTCAAAAGTAGCCTGTAGAGTGGTTTTTGGTATTCAATGGCCACTATTTGGGTTTGGGGATATCTTTTCGCCAATAGGATAGTTCCCAACCCGAAACCGGCCCCCAGCTCCACCGCGATACCCCTTTTGGGGAGCCTCACAAAGTCGAAAAAAAGGGCGTTGTCGGAGGAAATTTTAAACTCACATTGGAAAAACTTGTATCCTCGGAAGGAAACCAGCCGTTCCATAGTTAAATAGTTCTCTATGAAATCCAACCCTTACTACCTTCAAGACATAATCCTAACCCTGCAGAGGTTTTGGACTCAAAAAGGTTGCCTTTTGTGGCAACCCTACGATATTGAGGTGGGCGCGGGCACCATGAACCCCGCAACCTTTTTAAAAGTTTTGGGAAAAAAGGAGTGGAATGTGGCCTATGTTGAACCTTCCCGCCGACCCAAGGATGGGCGTTACGGGGAAAACCCCAATAGGCTTCAACACTATTACCAATTTCAGGTAATCCTAAAACCCGCTCCCGAAAATCCACAGGAAATTTATCTGGAAAGTTTAACCGCCTTGGGTATAGACCCCCTAAATCACGACATTAGGTTTGTAGAAGACGATTGGGAAAGTCCAACTTTGGGGGCTTGGGGTCTAGGCTGGGAAGTTTGGCTAGACGGAATGGAGATAACCCAATTTACCTATTTCCAGCAGGCGGGGGGGTTGGATTTACCCGTAATCTCGGTGGAGATAACCTACGGGTTGGAAAGGCTGGCGATGTTTGTTCAAAAGAAAGAGAGAGTTTTTGATATAGAGTGGAAGCCGGGGGTTACCTACGGGGATATCTTTAAACGGGCGGAATACGAGTGGAGCAAATACAACTTTGAAGTTGCAAATGTGGAAATGCTCTTTAAGGTCTTTGATATGTTTGAAAAAGAGGCTAAAAGACTTATTGAGGAGGAGTTAATTTTGCCCGCTTACGACTATACCCTTAAGTGTTCCCACCTGTTTAACCTCCTTGATGCCAGGGGTGCCATTTCCGTTCAGGAGAGGGCGAGATATATCCGAAGGATAAGAAAACTCTCCTTCGCGGTGGCAAAGAAATATACGGAAAAACTGGAAAAGGGGGTTTATTGAGGTCCTTTGCGTTGTCTCTCTTTAAGTCTATCCTTTAGTTTCCTCGGTTTGGGCGCTTTCGGTTTTTTCTCCTCCGCCGTTGCGTTTGCCTCCTTTATCTCCCTTTGAGGTGGTTCTTCGGGCATAAGTTCAACGTGGAACAACCCTTTTAAGGCGGCATATTTAAACTCGTTTAGGAAGTTTTCAAACATGTGGTAACCTTCCTTTTTAAATTCGGTTACGGGGTCTTTCATGGCGTAACCCCTTAGGTAAATTCCCTCCCTTAGGCGGTCAAGTGCGTGTAAGTGCCTCCTCCAAAGAGTATCCAAAACCTGTAAGGTAAGAGCCTTTTCCAATTCTCTCATAAGGGTTTTACCGAAGAATTCCTCTTTACGGGAGTATATTTCCTTCATCTTCTCAAGGAGAAACTCTTTAAGTTGCTCCCTATTGCGAACATTTTCGGGAACTTCTATTTTTTCGCCCGTAAGTTCTTCAAACTTTTTTTCAAGGTAATCCCTGCCTTCCCTCTCTTTGGGGGGGAGGTTTCTCTCTATCTCCCAAAGTTCGGGTTCGTCGGCTTGGGCGTAACGGTCTACTAACATTTGAGCTACTTCTTCCATAAACTTTTTTACGGTTTCCTTTAACTCCTTCCCCTCAAGTAGTTTTCTTCGGAGGCTGTAAACTACATTCCTTTGCACATTCATAACATCGTCCATGTCCAAAATACGTTTCCTTATTTGGAAGTTTTGGGCTTCCACCCTCTTTTGGGCGTTTTCTATAGCTTTGGAAACCAATCGGCTCTCCAAGGGTTCCTCTTCGGGAATGTTGAGCATTTCCATTAGTTTTTGAACCCTTTCCCCTCCAAAGAGCCTAATGAGGTTATCTTCCAAAGAGATAATAAATCTACTTTCCCCGGGGTCGCCTTGCCTTCCGCTTCTTCCCCTAAGTTGGTTGTCTATACGTCTGCTCTCATGCCTTTCGGTTCCTATAACGTAAAGCCCCCCTAAATTCTTTACCTTTTCCTTTTCTTCGGAGGTTATCTTTATCGCTTCTTCCAATGTCTTTTTCCACTCCTCCTCGGGTGCCTCTTCGGGGTTTTCATAGCCTTTTTTCTTCAAGAGTTCCTTTGCTAAAAATTCGGGGTTACCCCCCAAGAGTATGTCGGTTCCCCTACCGGCCATGTTGGTTGCTATGGTTACCGCATTTACCCTTCCCGCCTGGGCTATAATTTCCGCTTCCTTTTCGTGATGTTTGGCGTTTAACACGTTATGGGGTATTCCAAAAGCCCACACCCTTTGGAGTTTTTTCTTTATCTCCTCCTCCGAAAGGTTAAATCTCTCCTTAGCCTCCTCAAGGCGTTTCTTAAATTCCTCCGAGTTATAAATCTCCTTTAGGAGTTTTTTATCCTTCAAGAGGGAGGAAAGAAGTTCGTTATCCTCTATGGACACCGTTCCGACCAAAACGGGACGCCCGATAAGGTAGTTCAAGAAGACTTCCTCCACCACCTTTTTCCACTTGGCCCTTTTGGTTTTAAATACCAAATCGGGGTGGTCTATTCTGGCAACGGGTTTTCTTGTGGGAATTACGACCACGTTGAGGTTATAAATTTCCTTAAATTCTACACTTTCGGTTTCCGCGGTTCCCGTCATTCCCGCCAGTTTTTTGTAGAGCCTAAAGTAGTTTTGGTAAGTTATGGAAGCCAAGGTTTGGGTCTCGGGCTGAACTTCAACCCCCTCTTTAACCTCTATAGCCTGATGAAGTCCGTCGCCCCAGCGTCTACCGGGGAGAACCCTTCCCGTAAACTCGTCCACTATTAAAACTTCGCCGTTTCGGACTATGTAGTGAACCTCTTTGTGGAAAAGGTGATGGGCCCTAAGCGCCTGCAGTATGGCGTGAACCAATTCCGTGTGTTTAGGGTCGTATAGATTTTCAATACCCAAAATTTGTTCTATCTTTCTAACCCCTTCCTCGGTAAGGTAGGCGGTTCGGTTTTTCTCATCCAGTTCAAAGTCCTTTCCCTTTTCAAGTTGGCGAACAACCGTATCCGCGGTGTAGTAAACAGAGGGGTCAATCTCCGCGGGTCCCGAAATTATTAAGGGGGTTCTGGCCTCGTCTATGAGGATGCTATCCACCTCGTCCACTATAGCGTAATAGTGATTTTTTACCTGAACCACCTGCGAGAAGTCTATAGCCATGTTATCCCTTAGGTAATCAAAACCGAATTCCGAGTTTGTACCGTAGGTTATTTGACATTCATAGGCTTTTCTCCTTTCGGAAACTTCCACCAAGTGGGTGAAAAATGCCCTTTTAGCCTCCACATTTTGGTTTTCCAAAACCTCTCCGAAATAGCATTTTTCCCAAACCCTCCAATCCTTTTCTATCGCCTTCTGTGCCAACTGGGGGTCTACCCAATCCACAATATAGGTTTTCCCGTCGGAGTTTATAACCCCCACTTCCAAACCGAGAAATTTGTATATAGGCCCCATCCATTGGGCGTCTCTGCGCGCCAGATAATCGTTTATCGTAACTACGTGAACACCCATATTGGTAAAGCCGTTTACCGCCGCGGGAAGACTGGCGACTAAAGTTTTACCTTCTCCCGTTTTCATTTCCGCTATCTTCCCCTGGTGCAATACCAAACCGCCTATGAGCTGGACATCAAAGTGGCGCATACCGAGGGTTCTCTTGGCAACCTCCCTCACCAAGGCGAAACCCTCTATAACCTCGGTGGTTATCTCTCCCTTTTCAAAAGCCTTTTTAATTTCCCCGTTGGAACGGATTTTTCCAAAGAGGTTTAAAGCCCTTTCCCTTAGCTCCAGATTGGTAAGTTTATCCAATTCTTCCTCAAGGGCGTTTATCTTATCCACAAAAGGTTTTAGCTTCCTTATCTCCCTTTCGTTTTTTGAACCGATTATTTTATTTAAAAGCCAGTTTAGCATCTCTCTCAAAAAGTTAGTAGTTTAAATTCAGATGCTCCACTTTCCCGTTTTACTGAAAGAGAGCGTGGAACTCCTAACCTCCAATGGTGGAAAAGTTTATGTAGACGCCACGGTAGGTTTGGGGGGCCACGCCTACCATATTTTGAGTCGGAGAGAGGATATCTACCTTATTGGTATAGATAAAGACCCCTACGCTTTGGAGGAATCGAAAAAGAGACTTTCACCCTTTGAGGGAAGGTTTAGCCTCTATCAGGCCGATTACGAGGATATAGAGGAGGTGCTTAAGGCGGAAGGGATAGAAAGGGTGGACGGAATCCTCATGGATTTGGGGGTTTCTATGCTTCAGCTAAAGACCCCCGAAAGGGGCTTTTCCTTTAAAGAGAATGCACCGCTGGACATGAGAATGGACCCCAAACAAAAGCTAACCGCATATTATGTCGTAAACAGGTATAAGGAGAGGGACTTGGTGCGGATTATAAAGGAATACGGCGAGGAGCGTTTCGCTTACAGGATTGCCAAGGCTATAGTAGGCGCACGGAGGAAAAATCCGATAGAAACGACAAAGGAGTTGGCCGATATTGTGGAAAAGGCTATTCCCAAAGGGTTTTACAAAAAGATTCACCCCGCAACGAAAACCTTTCAGGCGATAAGGATAGAGGTAAACAGGGAGCTTTGGCATCTCAAAAATGCCCTTCTTAAAATTCCCCACCTTTTAAACCCCAAAGGTAGGATTGCTGTAATTTCCTTCCACTCGTTGGAGGATAGGATAGTCAAACAGACCTTTAGGTACTTTGAAAAGGAAGGACTTTTCGAGCTCTTAACGAAAAAACCTATAACACCTTCGGAGGAGGAAATAAAACAAAATCCCCCCTCCAGGAGTGCAAAGCTAAGGGTCGCCCAGAGGGTTTAACTTCTTTCCTTTTTCCGAAAGTTTTTTAAATTTTGACTTAAAACAGACGTGGAGGTTGCAAAAATGTACTACTACCTAGACCCCTTTAGTGTGCTAATGAACTTCCTGTGGTGGTTTTTAATCCTTTTCGTAATCCTCCAGCCGTGGCTTTCAAAAATACAACTACAACGGGCGAGGGAAAGTTTAATCCGACGATTGGAACAAAAGAGGAAAAGCCGGGTTATAACGCTAATCCACCGTCAGGAGACTCTGGGATTTTTGGGAATCCCCCTTTTTAGATTTATAAACATAGAGGACTCGGAGGAGATTTTGAGGGCTATAAGAATGACACCCGATGACATGCCTATAGACCTAATAGTCCACACTCCGGGTGGTTTGGTCTTGGCGGCAACCCAAATAGCCAACGCTTTGGCCGACCACAAAGGTGAGGTCAGGGTTATAGTTCCCCATTACGCCATGAGCGGCGGAACCCTTATAGCCCTCGCGGCGGACAAAATTATCTTGGATAAACACGCGGTTTTGGGACCCGTAGACCCACAATTGGGACAATACCCCGCCGCTTCTATAAAAAAGGTTTTGGAAAGAAAACCGGTTGAAAAAATAGAGGACCAAACCCTAATTTTGGGGGATGTAGCCCAAAAGGCTCTACACCAAATGAAGGATTACGTGTATAACCTCCTCCTGAAAAAGGGTTATTCCGAGGAGGTAGCCCAAAGGGTAGCCCAAGATTTTACTCAAGGAAAGTGGACTCACGATTACCCCCTAACCTACGAAATTTTGAAGGAATACGGACTTAGGGTCTCAACCGATGTTCCCGAAGAGGTTTACGAGCTTATGGCCCTTTATCCCCAGCCCAAACAAAATGCGGTTCCCTCCGTTCAATATATACCTCTACCTTATAAGAATTCTCAAAATTCGGAAACCACCCGCTAAAGCGGGAGTTTCTTATCCCTTTTTTCCGACAATAGTTTTTCTATGTTTGAATTAACCGCAGAGGTTGTTTCCAACCGGTCGGTTTCGGGTATAACTTGGGAAATAGTTTTAAGGGCAAAAGAAATAGCGCAAACCGTAAAACCGGGTCAGTTTGTTATGGTAGAAACCCGTTTGGAAAACGAATACGACCCCCTAAATAGGAGGCCCTTTGCGGTTGCTGACACCGAAGGGGAGTTAATTTCCATCTACTACGACGTTGTTGGTAGGGGAACAAAGAGACTGACCTCCTTCCACAGGGGTGACACTTTAAGAATTTTGGGACCTTTGGGCGATGGGGTATTTCCGATATATCCCGACAAAAGGGCTATTGTGATTGCGGGGGGAATAGGCTCCTCGGGAGTTTCCCTTTTGGTAAAAAGAATGGCGGAACTAAAGGTTGAAACCGTAGTCCTATACGGGGCGAGAAACAAAGAATTCCTCTCCATGAGGGAGTGGTATGAAGATATTTCTCGCCAAGGGGTGGAGGTAGTCTTTTACACCGACGATGGGTCCTTTGGAAGGAGGGGTTTCCCCGTAAAGGATTTGGACGAATTTGTAGAACCCTCCGCGGTGATTTACGCCTGCGGCCCCAAACCCCTTTTGAAATACCTTAAAAAATATTCCGAAGAGAGGAATATTGAAACCTACCTTTCCTTAGACCGCCGAATGGCTTGCGGTTGGGGAGTGTGCCTTGGCTGTGTTGTTAAAACTGGCAACGGCTTTAAAAGAGTTTGCAAAGAGGGACCCGTTTTCTTAGCTAAAGAGCTAATAGATTTTTAGCGGGTTTGCCGTTTTTATATCTTAAATACCTCTAATGCCATCCATTAAAGATTTCTTTTCGTGGGAAGATTTTAAGGAGACCTTCCCGCTTACCGCAATAGGGGCAAGGGTTTGTTACTCCAAAAAAAGTTTGGAGGAGCTTTTAAAAGAACCCAAAGTTTCCTCCCCCCGGGAGCGGGCGGAGTTCTTAAGTAAATTGGCCAATTGGAAACACTACTCGGTTTTTGCCCACTCTTTCGCTTACAAAAAGGTTGGAAGGGAGAAGGCAATATACTTGGGTGCAAAATACTTTAAAACTTATTGGGACGAAAGAAAACCCGACTACATAGGAGTCTCTTTGCGTCACTACTTGGAGGAACTTACGCCCGACGAACAAAAGGAGGTCTTTGAAAACCTTTCCCAACTAGATGTGCAGGTAAAACCTTTGGCCCAAGAGGGAAATGTAACCCTTTTGGGGGGAACCTATAAAGGGTTTGGATATTTTGTCTTTTATATTGATGGGATTTCCCGCGTTGCCACCCACCAACTTGTGAGGCATACCACCCTAAATTTCTCGCAAAGGAGCCAGAGGTATGCAACCGAAAAGGATAACTATTCCATAGTTCCCCCCTCCTACGACGAGAGGGCTAAAGACCTCTTTGAAAGTTGGGATAAATTGGCAAACAACCTTTATAGGGTCTTAACGGAGGATTTAAAAATTCCAAAAGAGGATGCCCGTTTTATCTTGCCTCACGGAAGGAGGTCGTCAATAGTTGTTTCCGCACCCACGTCTTGGCTTTTAGACTTTCTGAAAAAGAGAACCGAAAGGTCCGCCCAATGGGAAATAAGGAATACCGCCCAAACGATGTTAAAGCTTTTAAAACCCCATTTGAGGAAAATTGAATTCCCCCTTTCCTTTTGAGTTTTTTAAAATTTGTGGCGGGTAACCATAAGCGAAAGAATAAGCATAAGGCTACCCAAAATGTTGAAAAGATAAAACCTCTCCCTTATGGGGTTTATTCCCCACCTATCGGCGTGGAACAGAATCCAATAATAGACCCAAAGGAGGATTGTGGCGACAATCCTCGAATCCCAAACGGCGGTTTTCAGTTTAACCTCCAACCAGAGAAAGTTTAAAATCAGATCCAATGTTAGGAAGATAAAACCGAAAAAGAAAAATCCCCTTTCCAGTTTTATCCAAAGATTTACGGGAATACCTAGGGGGAGAGTTAATTCTTTTCTCTTTAACCGATTTTGGGCAACCACCCTAAAGAGGGAAAAGATTGCCGACAGCATCAAAAGGGTAAAGGTAAAAACGGAAATTCCCACATGGAGGAGAACGGAATAACTTCCCCCGCCGAATTTTCCCCCCACAAAGCCCAAAACGGAAAAGAACAGGGCTACCAGTGAAACCACGGGGGAAAACCTTACCACCTGCCACTTTCTAAACTTTACGAGGAGAAAGTAAAAGATTCCAACGGTAGTGTTGGCCAAAAGTTCAAATACACTCCAGCGGTGGTTTTCACCCCAAAGAACCAACTTTAGGAGAAAAGATATAAATCCCAAACCCATAAGGGTAAGTCCCAACCTCCTAAGAAGGTGGTTTTCTTTGGAAAAAACCCAAAGGGTCAAAAGGAGGGTAGAAAGGAGGTAAAAGGCAACCTCGGATACCATCTTTAAAAAACACTTTAAGCCAATTCCAGCTTCTTAAGAAGCTCCCTAACTTGGGATAGGTTGTAATCCACCCTTTGGGGATTTTCAAACTTTAACTCGTAGAGTTTCGCACCGGGGTCTATGGACTTTATTTCCCTCCTAAAAAGGTCTTTAACGGTGTGGTCAAACACCTTTACCGCTTGCTCTTCGTTAAACTCGTTTTTGTCCAATTTCAGTAGATTTTTCATTTCTTCGCCCGTTTCAAGGCTTTTTGTCAAAAATAGGGCTTTGTAAAATTCCTCTCCCTCCGTTTTGTATATGAGAATAAGGGAGTAACTCTCATCGGAAGTAAAGGAGATAAGGTAGGCCGCATAGAGTTTTTCTATTTTTTCTTCAATCACCATTGCAGTTATTTAATTTTTAACAACCACCCTAGGGAGACCCATACCAATAGCATCGCTGTTAGGTTTAAAAACATGGAAACTCCGTGGAGGGTTTTAAAGGCTTCGTAATTTGTCGCTTTTAGTTCCTCCGCCAAAGGGATAATGTATAACTCCTGAATGGTGCAAATAACGGTGGAAACTAGCAAAAGAAGGGCTATTTTTTTCAAGCCTTCCCTTAAAACTAAGATTGAAGATACGCCTAGTATAGAAATCCCCGCCCCAAAATAGAGGGGAAAAATTTGGGCCACCACCTCGCCCGCTACCGATTTGGGCAAAACCGAAAAAAGCACAGGTGCTACCGCGAAACTGAAAAAGGTTGCATATCCGAGGTAAAAACCGAGTAAGGCAATAATAAAACGATTAACCATATTGGATTATATTTAACCAGCGAACTGCTCATGTGTAACAACTAATTTATACCATTAAAAAAAATGGTTCAAAACCACACCGAGAAACCCAAGGCCTACATAACAAAAGTTGTGGTAGAGGGCTTTAAATCCTACGGAAGGAAGAGAAAGGAAATACCTCTAGGAGAGGGATTTATTGCTATTGTGGGCCCCAACGGAAGCGGTAAATCCAATATAGGGGACGCCATTAGTTTCGCCTTGGGGTTGGCCTCTTCCAAAGTTTTGAGGGCAAAAAATCTTTCCTACCTAATATGGAGCAAAGGGGATAAAAGGGCTGATTACGCCTTGGTTGAGGTCCACTTCAAAAACGGGGGTGCCTTCCCGATAGAAGAGGAGGAAATAGTCTTTTCCCGTAAGGTTTTTTCCAACGGTCGTAGCGTGTTTAAAATCAACGGCAAACCGGTTAAAGAAAGGGATGTAAAGGAGCTACTTACGAGGGTGGGAATAACGGAAAACACCTACAACGTGGTCTTGCAGGGGGACATTATCCACTTTCTTAAAATGACACCTATCCAGAGACGCAAATTAATAGAGGAGATAGCGGGCATAGGGGAGTTTGACGAGAAGAAACAAAAGGCTTTAGAAGAGTTGGGAGAACTAGAGGTAAAACTAAAGGAGTTAAAGCTAATTTTAGACGAACTAAGGGAGAGGTTAAAGGTTTTGGAAAGGGACAAAAAAGCCCTCCTGGAATACAGGGAGCTATCCCGAAAACGGGAGGAGATAAAGAGAAAAATAGCCGCCAAGGAATACCACCGTTACAGAAAAGGGTATTTAGCCCTTCGGGAAGAATTGGAGAGAAAGGAACAAGAGCTGGAGCGAAACAAAAAAGAGAAGGAAGAGCTTTTAAAAAAGCTATCGCAGGTTGAGGCCAATTTAGAAGAGGTTGAAAGTCTTTTGGAACCCTACAGGGAAAAATTGGGAAAATTCCAAACACAGGAGGAGTATCTGATAAAGGAGATAGAAACCTTAAAGGAGAATTTAACCGACCTTTTAAACCAAAAGGGAGAACTTCAAAAAAGGCTGGAATACTTGAAAAGAAAACTATCCGAAACACTCCAACGAAAGGGTGAAGTGGAAGGGAAACTCCAAACCCTTAAAGAAAAGCAAAAACCCCTTGAAGAGAAACTAAAGGAGTTGGATATAGAACTTTCCAAACTGGAGGAGGAGCTAAGGAGTGCAATAAAGGGGCTGGAAGAGAGCGAAAAGAAACTGAAAACCCTAAGAGAGGAGGAAGATAAAAAGGAGAAACTCCTAAGGGTGCTTCTGAGGGAAATAGACACCTTGGAGGGAAAGATAACCCAAACGGAGGAAAACCTGAAAAATTTAAAAGGGCAAAAGGGGGAACTCCTAAGGGGAATTTTGGGAAACTTTACCAACGAAAAGCAAAAGTGGGAAAAACTTATTGAGGAAAAGGAGAAGGGCTGCAACCTTTTTAGGGAAAGGTTGGGGCAGATAGAT
>DTXZ01000088.1 GCA_012962155.1 Aquificales bacterium | reverse complement strand
GTTTCGATTTCTCTACAGTGTGTTCAGAAACTAAAGGGTGTACAAAACAGGCATTGATAAAGAATTTCAATTGAGATTGATACTCAACAATCGTTTAAATTTTTTGTGAAAAAACCGATTTCAAACTTTTCACAAATTTTTAAATGACCTTCTTCCCCTTGATTCTCTAGGCTCTCTAATTGAGAATTTGTCTCAAAATTTAAATTTTTTGTGAAAATTACACCCGTTTTAAAAAATTACAAAGAATCTTTTCCCCATTGGTAAGGATTTAATACAATTATGGAGATTGAGGAAGTTTTGGAACGACTAAAGGGGTCAATAAAAGAAAGGAAACCCTGTGGGGATTAAAGTTTAACCTGTTTTAAGCTGATGATTTCGGGTATTTGACGCAGAAGTTCCAGAGCCTCTTGGGGGGCCGGTTCGTCCAAGTTTAAAACTCCTATAGCCCTTCCGCCCTTTTTCTCCCTTCCCAATTTAAAACCCGCAATGTTTATGTTGAACTTTCCGAGTATGTTTCCTATTTTTCCTATTACCCCGGGGAGGTCTTTATTTTCAAACACCAAAAGTACGCCTTCGGGTTCAACGTAAACCCTAAAGTTGTCTATTTGAACGAAACGGGGGAGATAGCCTTCTAAAACGGTTCCCGCAACGCTACGGGAGCCTCTATCGGTATAAACGGTAACCTTTACCAAGTGTTTAAAGTCGGGGCTTTCGCTGTTGCAAACCTCTTCTACCCTTATACCTTTTTCTTTTGCTATTAGGGGGGCGTTTAGGATATTAACGGGATAATCAACGGTTTGTTTTAGAATTCCACTTAAAACCGCCGCGGTTACCGCTTTAGAGTGTTCCGCAATGTCCCCGTAAACTTCCACCTTTACTTCGCGAGGATGGATTCCAGCCCATTGGACGATGAATTCTCCCATTTTTTCCGCCAAATCCAAAACCGGTTTTATAAGTCCGAGGGCCGACAGGTCGGGGAAAGGTGCGTTTACCACGTGTTCGGGGGTTTCCCCTTTCAAAGCTTTAAGAACTTGGGTAGCCACCATTACCGCAACGTTGGTTTGAGACTCGCAAGTGTTTGCACCTATATGGGGGGAAAGCGAAAGATTTATTTTACCCTCCTCCCAAAGTTGGAGTAGTTCATCTATGAACTCCTTGGAAGGAGGTTCGGGTTTAAAAACATCCAACGCTATTCCCTTTATCTTTCCACTTTTGGCAACCTCTATAAGGTCATCTTGGTTTATTATTCCACCCCTGGCGCAGTTTACTATGTAAACTCCATCCTTCATGAGTTCCAACTGCTTCCTGGAAACCATATTGAGGGTTTCCTCGGTTAGGGGTGCATGAACGGTGAGAACATCTATTTCCTTGAGCATCTCCTCCAAATTGTCCACCAACTTAACCCCCAACTTTTCCGCCTTTTCGGGGGGAATGTAGGGGTCGTAGGCGTAAACTTCCATTCCGAAGGCTTTAGCCCTTATGGCAACTTGGGAACCTATATTTCCCAATCCTATTATTCCCAATTTCTTTCCGAAAAGCTCTTTACCCATAAACTTTTTTCGTTCCCATTTTCCATCCGCCACCGATTGGTGGGCCTTGTGACCGTTACGCATTATGGTGAGCATATGCATAAGGGTGAGCTCGGTTGCCCCTATGGTGTTGGCACCGGGGGTGTTTACGACCAATATTCCTCTTTTGGAACACTCTTCAAGGTCTACGTTGTCCACTCCTACGCCTGCTCTACCGACAACTTTTAGGTTTTTAGCCCTTTCAAGGAGTTCTTTGTTTACGGGGGTTCTGCTTCGGGTTATTATTGCGTGATAGTTTTCTATTATCTCAAGAAGTAGGTCAAAAGGAATTTCGGGACGGTAATCTACCTCAACTTCGGGGTCACTTTGGAGTATTTTTATCCCCTCTTGGGCTATTGGATCGGTTACTATTATTTTATAAGTCATAAATTTTCAATTTTAAGGAAGTTGGCTATTATAGCACCGTGCTTGACCGCCCAATCGCTAACGGTTAGTTCCTCTTTTCCGAAAAGTTCCATAGTCACCCAAAATATCGCTATGCCGGGAATTATAACCTCCGCCCTGCGGTCTTCTATTTGGCCAAATTTCTTTCTTTCTTCAACCGACATGGAGGCGAGTTTGTCAAACCAATACTTAACCCTCTCTTTGGTAAGGGTTTTTCCGTTTACCTTTGAAGGGTCGTAGGGGTAAATATCGTATTCCAAAGCCACTAAGGTGGTTATGGTACCGCCCAAACCTACAAGGGTGTCCACATCTTTATCCAACTTGGAGATTTCTCCGCTTAGGTAGTTTATAAGGTTTTCTATTTCCTCTTTTGTGGGAGGGTCGTTTTTTAAAAATCTCTCCGTTAGGTTTACTATTCCAAAGGGTAAGGAAACCACGTTTTCAACCTCCAAACCTTTGCCGTAAACAAATTCCGTCGAACCACCCCCCTGGTCTATTACGCAAACCCTCCCTTTGGGTTTTACCGCAAAGTAGGCACCTAAATATGCATATTTTCCCTCCTCCCAAGGGGAGATTATTTTTATTTGTAGTCCCAATTCCTTTAGGGCGTTTATAAAAACTTCCCTATTTTTGGCCACCCTAAGGGCTTCCGTTCCAAGGACTAAACATT
>DTXZ01000087.1 GCA_012962155.1 Aquificales bacterium | reverse complement strand
TTTAAGAATTGTATCCCTTTCCTTTTTCCAAATGAGGGGGTACCTTTTCCACAGGAAGATATAAAGTTCCATGGGAGTGGAACTTAGGGGGATTTCAATGCGATATTTAAACCTGTAATAGATATTAATAAGCATAAAGACAAAGCTGTTTCGGAAGACAAAAAGGATAACCAATAGGGAAGTTATTATTAATATAATAATACTATTCCAACTTGCCGCGTTTTGTACCAAAGCCTTTACGCGTTCAAATAGAGTCTCCTGTTTTTGCCTATCCAAATTGATAACGTATTCCAACCAAAGGGTGTTTACCGTATCCCAAATGAGATGTAACCTGTTTTGTTTTAAGGTATTTTGCAATTCCTGTTTTAGCTTTTCCGATACTTGGGCATATTTTGTCGCATCAAATCTAATCCAACGGCGGTTGAAGTATATTTCCACCCAGGCGTGGGCCTCTTTTTGTCTTACCACATAATAACCGGTTATGGGGTTGTAATCACCCCCGAAAAACCCGACAACGATCCGAGTAGGGTAGCCCAAAAATCTAAATAGCAGGGCGGACGCCGAGGCGAAATACTCGCAATTGCCTTCTTTATAAACGGTTAAAAATTCCTCCAAATTACGGGCTTTGTTGTCCAAGCTATACCTAAAGGTGGAAAAGTATTTCCCCACCCGCCCTAGGAGCCGATTGAAGGGTAAACCCTTTAAGCGGTGTTCTTTTACTATTCTCTCCAAAATAGGTTTTAGTTGAGGAGGGATATGAAGCAATAACTCTTTCTTTAAAAGAGTCACCCTTACATTTTGGAGATTAACCGCGAATAGCTCAACTTTTAACGGTTTAACGATAGCCTTTTTTGTCTCTGCAATTCCCTTGGTTTCATTTATATAAACGTCGCCGCTGGAATTTATAACCTTAATCGGGTAACCATAGGTAAAGATATTTTTCCCCCCATGGGGGGATATAAGAAGAAGTTCCCTTATCGGTTTTATGCGTGAGGAACTTAACCTTTTGAGGTAAACAAAAGAAACTGCCTTCCACCTTAAACCGTCAAAAACTTCTAAGGTATTGCCCCTCCAATATAGATCTTTATTTCCCTTAAAGGGAAGTTTTGCTCTAAAGACAACGGTTGTATCCCCTACAATTTCCGAAAAAGCTCCCAATTTAATCTCGTTGGAAAAACCGATTGCAGGTTTGGGAATTTCCTTTCTAATAAAGGTTACCAAAGGCTTTTCCGGACGGGGTAAGGTAAAGAATAAAATTCCCCCAAAAGCCAATACAAATACAAAAATTACAAAGGAATACTTAAAAAGATTTTTAAAGAGATTGTGGTTGGAAAATTCAAAAGCTTTTACCGCTAAGAGTAGGAAAAAGTAGACCAGGTTAAACAGGTAGAAAAAAATTAAAAATCCGTAAATTACATTTTGGAAGTTAATGCCGACAACCGCCAGAGATAAAAAACTTAAAAGGGAGATGTAAAAATAATTTCTAAAAATTTTCCCCTTTAACAAAAGAAAAACTATAAAAGCGTAGGCGGTGAAAAATAGATCCAACGGTAGTTTTTCTATGGAAAAATCTTTTCCCCAAATGTAGATACTTACAATTAAAACCGCAAATTTAAGAGGATGTTTTAAAAATTCAAATCTTTCCTTTATGTGGATTAGGAGGGTAATAGAAACTATAACGAAAAGTATTGCTAATACTAAAGTTACCTCCTTGAAAGAGAAAAAGGATAAACCCAAAGGTAGGGTCACTATTAGCACCAAAAGAGGGTAAAAGGGATTTACCGCCATTAGTTTTTAACAGAAATTTTACAGTAACTTATCTAGTATTCAATTTATATGATGTATAAGCGTGCCACCCTTGTGGGGTGTCTCTTTACCGCATCCGTAGCCATCGGGATTGAAGTAAACGGTGCAGGTTCTTCCGCCATAGCTCCCCTTATTCAAGCGTGGGCCAAAGAGTATTACAAAGAAACGGGAATAAAGGTAAATTACCAAGCGGTAGGTTCCGGTTCGGGAATAAGAATGGTTTCCCAAAGAATGGTAGACTTCGGGGCGACCGATGCACCTTTAAAACCTAACCAATTGGAGAAAAAAAATCTTTTACAGTTTCCCATAGCGGCCTTTGGAGCAGTTTTTGCTTATAACCTTCCCAATGTGGACGGTCTAAAGCTTTCTACCCGTGCGGTTTGCGGAATTTTTTCGGGAAAGATTAAATATTGGGATGACCCCCTTATTTTAGAAACAAATCCCGGGAAAACATTACCCCATATTCCTATACTGGTTGTGGTAAGGGCCGACAAATCGGGAACCACCTATACGGTAACCTCCTATTTGGTTAAAGCCTGTAAAGAGGAGCTGCCCTTTAAAAAACCCTCTAAAAAACCCCGCTGGGGACTGAGTAATTTAGTTGCCGCAAAGGGTAACGCGGGTGTTGCGGCGGTAATTCAGAAAAAATTCGGAACTATAGGTTACGTTGAATATACCTATGCTGTTAAGGGAGGTTTAAAAGTTACAACCCTCCAAAACAGGGATGGAAATTACGTAAAACCCTCCTTGGAAAGTTTCCAAGCCGCCTTGAAAAATGTCCATTGGGGAGAAGGTTTTTACGCCGATTTAACCTACCAACCGGGTTCAAATACATGGCCTATTGTAGGTGCAACCTGGGCTCTTTTACCTCTGGAGAAAAAGGAAAGAAACAAACTGGTTGCCCAATTCTTCCACTGGGGCTTTTCAAAAGGGGATGAAAAAGCCAAAGAGCTTTACTACGCTCCCCTACCAAAAGATGTTGTGAATAAAGTAAAAGTTACGTGGTGTGACTCTATATATCTCTACAATTATTAAACTTATGTCCCTCTCCCTACTTTTTGCCCTTTTAGCCCTATTGGCTTTCGGTTTTATTTTTAAACACGTTTCCACCGAAGAGAGGAGGAGTTTTTTCCGAGTATTGGTGGCCCTTTTAATGGTTATAGGACTTCTCTCCTACTTTGTTAGACCTTTGATAGGCAATAACGATATTAAGGAACTTCTCGATTTCACCTCTATAGTTGCTTTTGTTCTTTCCGTCCTATTTTTGTTAGCTTACTTTAAATTAGACCAAAAAATTCGTATGGAAAGGGGAGAGCTTCACCCGATAAATTCCAAAAAGAGTGGAAAAAAGGGGGAAAGGTAAATGTCCCTTCGGGGTAACGATAGACACAAAATCTTCAAGATACAGGATTTTATTTTTGAAAAAATTCTTTTTCTGTTTGTTCTTCTATTCATATTTATATTGGTAGGGCTGTTTTTAGTCCTTTTTAAAGAGAGTGCAACAACTTTCAAAGAAATTGGGGTTTTAAAATTCATTTTTGGAACCGATTGGGACCCCGACGAGGAGATTTTCGGAGCCCTTCCCCATATATACGGAACATTGGTAACAACAACAATAGCGATACTTTTAGCCACCCCTTTGGGATTTGGTATAGCAATATTCCTTTCCGAATTGTGTCCAAAAAAGTTAAAATCGGTTATAGGAACGCTGGTTGAAATTCTGGCGGCAATTCCTTCTATTATTTACGGAATATGGGGACTTTACGTTTTAGTCCCCCTCATGAGTAAATATGTTGAACCAACCCTCCATAAGATTTTTGAAAATATCCCCATCTTAAATGAACTATTTAATGGTCAAATGTTTGGAACGGACTACTTCACAGCGGGAGTTGTTTTAACCTTTATGATAACCCCATTTATAGCGTCGGTAACGAGAGATGCCTTGGAAATAGTTCCACCGGTTTTAAAGGAATCCGCTTACGGACTAGGAGCAACCCAAACGGAGGTTATCGTTAAGGTAATGTTTCCATTTGCCAGGCTCGCCATTTTGGGCTCGGTAATTTTAGCATTGGGAAGGGCTCTGGGAGAAACTATGGCCGTAACTTTTGTGGTTGGAAACTTTCCCAACCTTACGGTCCACCTGTTTGACCCCGGAACTACTATAACCTCAACCATAGCCAATGAGTTTGGAGAAGCCGATAGCGATCTGGAATATTCCGCCCTTATAGCTTTGGCTTTTATACTTTTGGTGGTTGATTTCTTTGTTTTATGGGTGGCTAAAGGGGTATTTTTAAAAAAGGCAAGGAAATATAACATTTAAATTTTTATTTATCTCCTACAAAGTTTACTTTGTCGTTTTCTATAAAAGCTTCATGTAAAGCTCTAACCGCCAATTCGGTGTATTTCCTCGCTATGAGGCACGAAATTCGGATTTCAGAGGTGGAAATTGCCTTTATGTTTATATTATGTTTGGCCAAAACATCAAACATTTTTCCCGCAACACCGTAAGCGCTTCTCATACCCAATCCCACTACGGAAACTTTTGATACGTCGGGATCCATTAAAACCTTTTCCGCTCCTATCTCTTTGGCGACTTTTTCTAATATCTCTTTCGCAAGGGGAGCATCGTTTTCCGAAACGGTAAAGGACATATCGGTGTAACCATTAACGGAGACCGTTTGAACTATCATATCAACCGCAATGTGGGCGTCACCCAAGGCTTTAAAAATTTTGGCGGCTATTCCCGGTTTGTCGGGAACTTTTACAATTGTAAATTGAACCTCTTTATCGGTTGAAGTTATTCCCCTTACCGCAATTTTTTCCATTATCTCCTCCTCCGGAACTATCCAACTTCCTTCCTCTTCACTAAAAGAGCTTCTTACATGTATTCTAACGCCGTATTTTGAACCGAATTCAACGCTTCTTATCTGCATAACCTTGGCTCCGAGAGAAGCCAGTTCCAACATTTCCTCATACGCTATTTTTTCTAGCTTCCTAGCGTTGGGAACTATCCGGGGGTCGGCGGTATAAATTCCGTCCACGTCGGTATAGATTTCGCAGAAATCGGCCTTTAATGCTGCGGCAAGGGCTACCGCCGAAGTATCCGACCCTCCCCTTCCGAGGGTTGTTATCTCGCCCTCCTTTGTAACACCCTGGAAACCCGCCACTATAGGTATGTAACCTTTGGAGAGCAACTCCTTGAGTTTTCTCGTATGTATCTCCTTAATACGGGCTTTGGTGTGAACATCATCGGTAATAACGGGAACCTGCCAACCACAGAGGGATACCGCTTTCACCCCCATCCTTTGTAGGGTCATTGCAAAAAGGGCTATCGCCTGTTGTTCACCCGTGGCCAAAAGCATATCCAACTCCCGAGGATTGGGAAAGGGTTGAACTTCCTTTGCAAGACTTATGAGTCTATCGGTGGTTCCCGCCATAGCGGAGGAAACCACTACAATATCGTGTCCCCGTTTTTTGGCTTGGGCTACCCTTCTTGCGGCATTTTCAATCCTTTCTAAACTTCCGACGGAAGTTCCCCCGAATTTTTGAACTATTAAAGCCATTAAACTTTATTAATTAAAACTCAAAGAACCCCAAACTTACTTTTTTTTAAAATAAAAAAAACTTAAAATGACTCTGGTTGCAAGGCATTTGGAATATCCCGAAAAGATATTCCTGTATATTCCTAAGAGTGTAAATAAAAATATTGTCGTTTTAAAGGTAGTGTCTAAAGACGACGAAATTTTTACTAATGAAAAGTATGAGCTTATACTACCCGAATTAGATCCTAATAACAAATTTATAGGAGTTGTTGAGGAGATAAGGGCCAAAATCGTAGTAGTTAGATTAGAGGACAAAATTCCAAATAAAAGGAAATTTAGTAGAATAGTAGTTAAAAAATCTATCCTACCCGTAGGAATTATTTCTGACAACTTAAAAAAGCCAATTATAGGTATATTGGAAGATATCTCTCTAGGAGGTTTTAAACTGAAACTTTCCCAAAAAGATTTTCAAGTGCTAAAAGAAAACTTTAAGGATGGAAGCGTAGCTATTATTG
>DTXZ01000086.1 GCA_012962155.1 Aquificales bacterium | reverse complement strand
TTATTAAAAAGTGTTTATATTTTTAACTCCTTAGATTTTTCAAACGGAGGAAAGAAATGCAACTTTTAAATGAGGAAGTAAAAAACCAAATTAGGGAGATTTTTAACAAGGAAGTTCCCAATCCCGTTAAAGTTGTTCTTTTCACCCGCGCCTTCGGGTGTGAAACCTGCGAATATGCGGAGCGACTTTTGAAGGAAATAGAGGAAACCGTTCCCGGAAAGTTTAAGGTTGAAGTGGTTTCCACCGCAACCCCCGAAGGGCAAGAGAAGGCTAACGAATACGGTTTGGACCCCGATAGGGTACCCGCAATGGTTATTCTTGACAAGGACGGTAAAGATAGAGGCATCCACTACATAGGTCTTCCCGCGGGATTGGAATTCTCCACCTTTATAAATGGTGTCGTTTTGGCTTCCAGAGGGGAGGTAGAGCTGGACGAGAAAGGCAAGGAATTCATTGACCAGATAAAACAACCTTTGGATGTTAGGGTATTCGTTACAACCTCTTGTGGATATTGTCCCCAAGCGGCAATTACCGCATACCAGTTTGCAATAGCCTCTCCCAATGTGGTTGCCAATGTTTACGATGCCCAAGAAAACCCCGACCTGTCTCAAAAATACCAAGTCGTGGGGGTTCCAAAAATAGTTATTACCAAACAAGGTAGCGATGAACCGGTAGTTGAATTTGTAGGCGCCCAACCCCCCGAATACTTCTTGAGCTATTTAGTTCAGGCTTCCCAAAAGTTGGAACAGGGAGGAGGAAGCGGTTTAATTATAACCCCTTAAGAGAATAAGCCGCTCTTTTCTCTTTCCTTCCTTATTCTAAAGGATAGCCCAAAGTTGTTTCTTCTCCGCAGATTGCAAACCCCCGAAAGATAAATACAATCTACTACTCCGCAATGGAAAAGCTCCTTTTTGAGCTCTCCAAAAAAGGTCGAAAAGGGGTAAAACTTCCCACTTGCGACGTGGAGGAAGTCAATTTAACCCAAGTTGTAGATGGGGAATATATAAGGGAAGAACTAGACCTTCCCGAGGTTTCCGAGTTGGATACGGTAAGACACTTTTCCCGTCTTTCCCAACTCAACTTTTCCATAGATACCAATTTCTACCCTTTGGGTTCCTGCACTATGAAATATAACCCCAAGGTGAACGAAAGGATTGCTTCCCTTGAGGGATTTTTAAACCTCCACCCGTTCCAAGATTGGGAAACCGTTCAAGGTATTTTGGAGTTAGCCTTCCTCTTAAAGGAATACCTTAAGGAGCTGGGCGGTTTCGCCGATGTTTCGCTTCAGCCGGCGGCGGGGGCCCAAGGGGAGCTTTTGGGACTTCTGCTTATATCGGCTTACCACAGGGATAAGGGGAATAGCTCCAAGGATATTATTCTCGTTCCCGACAGCGCCCACGGAACTAACCCCGCGTCCGCGGCTATAGCGGGTTTTAAGGTTTTAACCGTAAAGAGCGACAGAAACGGGGAGCTTGACTGGGAAGACTTTACGAAAAAAATCAGCGACCGCGTAGCGGCTCTTATGATTACCAACCCCAACACCCTTGGAATTTTTGAAAGAAAGATTAAAGATATTGCGGACGCCCTTCACGAAAGGGATGCCCTGCTTTACATGGACGGAGCAAATTTTAACGCCCTCATCGGAAGGATGAGGCCGGGAGACTGGGGAGTGGACGTCATGCACTTTAACCTGCACAAGACCTTTTCCTCTCCCCACGGCGGAGGCGGACCCGGTAGTGGACCCGTTGGAGTGAGCGAGAGGTTGAAACCCTACCTGCCCGTTCCCCAAGTAGAATTTGACGGTAAGAGGTATTACCTAAATTGGAATATTCCCAAAACGGTGGGTAAGGTTTTAACCTTCTACGGACACACCGCGGTTTGGGTCAGGGCCTTGGCTTACATATTGGCTTACGGGAAGGAGATTTTTAAGGTTGCAGACTATGCCATTCTCAACGCCCGCTATTTGAGAAAAAAACTTGAAGGGTTATTTACCGACCCTTACAAACACGTTCCGTGTATGCACGAATTTGTTCTTTCCGCGGTAAATTTGAAAAAATACGGGGTTAAGGCTTTGGATGTGGCAAAAAGGATGCTGGACTATAAAGTCCATCCGCCCACAATCTATTTCCCCCTTATCGTTCCCGAAGCACTTATGATAGAGCCTACCGAGACCGAAAGCAAGGAAACCTTGGACTACTTTGCAAAGGTGTGCAAAACCATTGTGGGTGAAGCCAAAACCACTCCCGAAAAGTTAAAAAATGCCCCTTACACTACACCGGTAAGGAGAATAAAGGAAGCCCAAGCCAACCGCCAACCCATTTTGAGGTTTTAACCCCTTTTTTTAACCTATAAGGGGTATTTTCCTTTTTGCCCTAAGTTGTCCGCAGGCTCCCAACACCTTTTGTCCTTTACTCCAGCGGATGGTTGCTATTATTGAGTGATTGAGCAAAATTTTTTGGAATTTAAAAATTCTCTCCTCCTCGGGTCTCTCGTAAGGCAAAATGGGTGAGGGGTTGAAGGGTATAAGATTAACCTTGAATCTCTTTCTGTGGGGTTTTACCAGTCGGGCAAGTTGGTGGGCACACTTCTCGCTATCGTTAATATCCTTTATGAGGACATACTCAAGGGTTATCTTTCTCCCCTCGGGAAGGGGGTAATTCACCAAGAATTTCCAAAGCTCGTCAAAAGGGTTGGACTGGGTTATAGGCATAATCTCTTCCCTTATTTCCCGGTTGGGGGCATTTAGAGATATAGCCAAATTAACCGACCTCAAAAGGGGGTCTTGAGCCATTTTCCTAAGTTGGTAGAGAATTCCGCTGGAAGAAATCGTCAGCCTCCTTTTGGAAATATCTATTCCCCTTTGGTCAATGAGAATTTCCACCGCCTTTTTGAGGTTGGTATAGTTGGCCAAAGGTTCGCCCATCCCCATAAAGACGATGTTCCTAACCTTGTTCCACGGCTTTGGAAGCTCTTTTATATCCTTTTGAACCCAAAGGAGTTGGTCTAAAATTTCCGCGGTTGTAAGATTCCTTATAAGTCCGTCCTTGGCGGTGGCGCAAAACTTGCATCCCACATTGCACCCTATCTGGGTTGAAACGCACAAAGTCCAATGGTCTTTCTCCCTTATGAGAACAGTTTCTACCAAGTGACCATCTTCGGTTTTAAATAGGTATTTGGCGCTATCGGGGGCTTCAACCTTTTCTACCCTCTCCAAGGTGTGAAATTTTGCATTTTCCGAAAGCCACTTCCTAAGGTCCTTTGGGATATTGGTCATATTCCAAGGATTGTCTTCCCACTTTTTGTAAACCCATTGGTAGATTTGGTCGGCCCTATACCTTTCCAAGTTATTTTCGGTAGCCCAATTTCTCAACTCTTGTAAGCTTTTTCCTATTAATAGCTCCATCGCTATGTAATAAAAAAATTTATGAAACTCTACTTTTTGGGAACCGCCGGTGGTAGAACCGTCACCTTTAAAAGGATTAGAAACTCGGGAGGAATACTTTTAAAGGCGGGTCGGGAATTAATTCACATAGACCCGGGACCGGGAGGGTTTATCAATTTCTTTTCCACCCCTTTTGAACCGTGGAAAGACCTAACGGCGGTTGTTCTATCCCATCTCCACTTGGACCATTCCGCCGATGCAAATTCCATCCTTGAAAGTGCCACCGAAAGTGGAAAAAGGAAAGGGGTAAAACTTTTTGCCCCAAGGGATGCCCTTTTTGGGGAAAGTAGGGTCGTCCTTCCGTATATACAAACCTTGGTGGAAGTGAAAAGAGTAAAGGAGTTTGAAAGTTACAACCTAAAAGAGGTGACCCTTAAGGTTCTCCACAAACACCGCCACCATCGGGTTGAGGTCTATTCGCTCCTTTTTGAATGGAAAGGGAAAAGGGTAATTTACGTTCCCTGTGGAAAGTTTGAAAATTATTGGCTGGACTTTCTCCCCGACGGGGTGGACCTTATGATATTAAACTCCACCTTTTACGCAAAGAGGGAGGAGATAGACCACCTTTCTATTCCCGATGTGGTGGAAATTTTAAAGACCAAAAAACCCAAAAAGGCGGTTATAACCCATTATTCCCTTGAGATGTTGACCCGAAATCCCGTAAAGGTGGCCAAGGAGATAAACTCCCTTACCGGTGTTGAAACTTTACCCGCACAAGACCTAATGGTGTTGGAAATTTAACCCTCTTTGTCGTCTATACCCAACTCCTTAAAGAGGATTTCTTTTAGTTCCTCCTCGCTTAGGTTTCTGTAAAGTTTCCCTCCCACCGCAAGGGATATAAAACCGGTTTCCTCCGAAACTACGACGGCTAAAGCGTCGCTATTTTGGGTAATACCTATGGCGGCGCGGTGGCGGGTTCCCAATTTAGTATCTATTTCAACCCCTTGGGCTAGGGGCAAAACGCAGGATGCGTGGGTTATGCGGTTGTTTCTTATTATCACCGCCCCGTCGTGGAGGGGGGTTAGGGGAAAAAAAATCGTTATGAGAAGTTCGGGGGAAACGACCGCGTCCAACTTAACGCACCCTTCACTTAGATTTGCCACGGGGATATTCCTTTCAAAGACTATTAAAGCCCCTATCTGCTTTTCCGCCATATAGCTTATAGCCTTGATAACTTTTTTTATAGTTTTTGCCCTGCTGTAGCGGTGGTAGAAAATCCCCCTTCCACTAAAGGACTGGAGCGCCCTTCGCAGTTCGGGTTGAAAGATAACTATTAGGGCAAACAGAAAAATACCCCAAAGCTGTTGAAAAAGCCAGGTAAGGGTGGGCAGGTCAAAGATTACCGCCAAAAGCCACAAAACAATGAAGACCGACAAGCCCGCAATGAGCCGCAGTCCCTTATACTTTACCAGAAAGGAGTAAAAGGTGTAAAAAATTCCGGTTAGGAGTATTAATTCCAAAAAATCTTTCGGAGAAAAAAGGTTTTTGAGCCAAAAAAGGCTTTCACACATTGGTGTCTATTAAAAAGAGAGGCTGCCCGTATTCTACTGGTTGCCCGTTTTCAACTAAAATTTTAACAACCTTGCCTTTTACGTCGCTCTCTATTTCGTTCATAACTTTAAGGGCCTCTATAATACAAAGAACCTGCCCGGGCGAAACAATATCTCCCTCCTCAACAAAGGGGGGCGCTCCCGGTGCGGGTGCCCTGTAAAAGGTCCCCACCAGAGGTGACTTAATAACGTGGAGTTTCTCCTCGGGGGTTTCCACATCCTCCGCGGGCGGCAGCAGTTTTTCCGATTTAAACTCTCCCTTTTGGGTTACCTTAGCCTCCACCTCGGGGGTTGCCAAAGCGTTGGGAATCTCCTTTTCAATCTTTATTTCCAGATCTTTGGTTTTAAGTTTAAACTTGGTAAGGGAAGAGGAACTAACAAGCTTTATAAGTTCCTTTATAAACTCCTTATCCATTACCTGTTAACCCTCTCTACATATTGTCCCGTAATAGTGTTTACTTTTACTATATCACCCTCTTTTACAAACATGGGAACCTGAATAACCAAGCCCGTTTCCAGCTTGGCGGGTTTGGTTCCCCCTCCCGCGGTATCCCTTGCGGGTTCGGTTTCAATAACTTGGAGTTCCACCGTTTTGGGAAGGTCTATACCTATCGGTTGCCCTTCATGGAAGTATACTACCGCATCTATTCCTTCCTTTAAAAAGCCAGCCTTATCCTTTACCGTATTGGCGGAAACCGCTATCATTTCGTAGGTATTTTTATCTATGAAATAATAAAAGTCGCCGTCGCTATAGGAATACTCCGCAAATCTTTGCTCAAAATCCGCCAACTCTATGGAGTCGGAAGCTTTGTAGGTTATCTCAACTACATTTCCCGTTTTCATATTTTTCGCCTTTACCCTTACGAAGGCCTGTCCTTTCCCCGGCTTGACGTGCTCGTAATCTACCACCTTGTAGGGCTCACCTTTGTGCATAATGAACATATCGCGGGCAACTCTGTTGATGTCTATTTTCTCTCCCATGGCTTAAGATATTTTAAGAAAAGCCCTAACGCCGGCGCGTAAATATAAAAGAAGTGCCAAAAGTAAGGTTCCGTTTATTAAAACCTCCAAGTAAGGTTTAAAAAATATCGCAACCTGCAGCCCGAGGTTGCAAAGGAGTAAAACAACTCCGTAGATAAAAAGTAGGGCGGTAGACACCTTACCCGCAAGGTTGGGTCGGGGTGTTTTCCCCGCCGCCCAAAGGGGAAAAAAACCTACTACGACCACCAATTCCTTTAAGAGTAGAAGGATTATTACCAACGTGTCCGGTTGATATTTGAATTCTCCTAACCAAAGGGCGAGAATGTAGGAAAAGACCAAAAACTTATCGGCAAGGGGGTCCAAAATGGCTCCCAAAGGGGTTTGGTTTTGGGTTTTTCTCGCAATAAAACCGTCCAAAAAATCGCTCAAAGCCAAAGCTAAGTATAGAAAGGTTGCCACCAAAAGGTAGCCTTTAAAAAGGACAAACCCCGCCAGCGGGGAAATCAGAAGCCTCAACACCGAAAGGATATTGGGAAGATTGAAATTAACCATCGGGAATTTATAACGAATTTTAAAATCTTTTGAGATGGATTTTTTAAATTGGAGGAACATTCTTGCTATTTTGGTAGGAGGGCTTATTGCGGGTTTGGTCTTGGGAGGTATCAATCTCTATAACCAAAAGCAAAAGGAGAGTATAGCCCAAAAGCTATATATCGCGGAAAAACTTATCTCCGAAGGAAAGGTAAATGAGGTGGAAAGTTTAGAGATTCCCCCTCCCTCGGCGGGGCTTGTTGAACTCAAATTGGGAGATTACTTTGCCGGCAAAAAAGAGTGGGACACAGCCCTTATCCACCTTAGGAAAGCCCAAGAAATTTTAAAAAACAGCAATTCCGTTCTCTACTACTTTTGTGCGGAAAAGGTTGCCTATATTCTCTACCTAAAAGGGGATTACAAAAAATCCTTGGAAACTTTAAAGGGTCTCGGCGAAAACATCCCCAACTACTGCGAAGTTGAACTTTTGAAAGCCCAAAATTACGCCTCATTGTCGTTATACGACAAAATGGAAGACATTCTAAAAAGGATTGAAAAAGTCTGCTCCGACAAAGAGATTAAACTTACCGCCCAATACCTAATGGCAATATATAATAAAAGATAAATACAACTAAATAAGTTTGTTCTCTATTAAAAGCTCCGCAATTTGAACCGCGTTGGTCGCCGCTCCCTTTCTTATGTTATCGGCAACAACCCACATGTTTAGCCCCGGTTTAAATACCCTGTCCTCTCTAATTCTTCCCACAAAGACCTCATCCTTTCCCGCAACGTATAGGGGCAGAGGATACCCGTTGTCGGTGGGGTTATCTATAACCACCACCCCTTTGGCCTTTCTTAAAACCTCCCTCGCCTCTTCGGGGGTTATCTCTTTTTCGGTTTGGACAGAAAGACTTTCGCTGTGACCATAGAAGACGGGAACTCTCACGCAGGTTGCGGAAACGTTTATACTATCGTCGTGCATTATTTTTCTCGTCTCGTAGAGCATTTTATTTTCTTCCCTAGTGTAACCGTCTTCAAAGAATCTATCTATGTGAGGAAGGACATTAAAGGCTATTGGGTGGGGAAACTTTTGGGCAGAAGGTAAGATTTTGTAAATTCCCTCCAAGAGGGAGGGAGAGATGTTTTCTATATCTTTGCCTTCAAGCTGTTTGGCAAACTCCAGAGTTTGCCTTAAAAGGTCCGTTATAGCCTTTGCACCCGCCCCGCTTACCGCTTGGTAGGTTGAAACCACCACATTTTTTATACCGGCTTTATCGTAAATCGGCTTTAGGGCTACCACCATTTGAATGGTTGAACAGTTGGGGTTGGCTATTATTCCGTTGTGCCACTTTACATCTTCGGGATTTACCTCGGGAACAACCAACGGGACCTCCCTTTCCATTCTCCAAGCGGAGGAGTTGTCCACGACCACAGCCCCGTCTTGGGCAAACTTGGGTGCCCACTCCTTGGAGGTAGACCCCCCCGCCGAAAAGAGGGCTATATCTATACCCTTAAAATTATCAAAATCTTCCAAAGCCCTTACGGTGTATTCCTCTCCCCTAAAGATTACCTTTTTTCCCCTACTTTTGGAGGAAGCTATGGGAATGAGCTCCTTTACGGGGAAATTTCTCTCCTCTAAAACTTTTAGAAAGGTTTTTCCTACCTCTCCCGTAACCCCGACTATTGCTACCCTGTAGCCTTGCATAACAAAGTTATTAAACCCTAAATTTCCAACCGCAAAGGGTTGGCTAAAATTAATAAACCCCAAATGGAGAAAAGGGAAAAGCTTTACGAAGGAAAGGCCAAAATTATTTATGCGACCGATCAACCCGACAAGGTGATAATCTACTTCAAAGACGATACAACCGCCTTCGACGGGGTTAAAAAAGAGCAAATCGTCGGTAAAGGGGTTATCAATAACGCCATATCTTCCTTAATCTTTGAGGTTTTAAACAAAAGGAGCATTCCCACCCACTATATTGAAAAACTCTCCGATAGGGAAATGCTCGCCCTGAAGGTGGAAATTATTCCCGTGGAGGTGGTAGTTAGAAACTTTGCCGCGGGAAGCTTCACCCGCAGATACGGAGTTCCCGAAGGAACAAAGCTAGAAAAACCTTTGGTTGAAACCTTCTGGAAAAACGACGAACTCCACGACCCATTGGTTTGTCTGGAACACATAAAGCTTTTAAAACTGGCGGAGCCCGAAGATGTTGAAAAAATGAAAGAAATCGCTTTGGAAGTTAATGAAGTTCTAAAGGCATTCTTCGCCTCTAAGGATATATTGTTAGTGGATTTTAAGTTGGAATTCGGAAAGACCACCGACGGTAGATTGGTTTTGGCGGACGAGATTTCCCCCGACAGTTGCAGACTATGGGATGCAAAAACCAAGAAAAAACTGGATAAGGATGTCTTCCGATTTGATTTGGGAGACCTCAAAGAGGCTTACCAAGAACTGCTGAACCGCCTTCGGGAAAAATAGGTTTCTTCTTTTCCTCTTTGGGTTTTAATTATAAACTTGTGCAACTGATAGAGGTTTTACCGAATTCCACCTTCAGCCCCGAAGGGGGAGAGGTTATCTACCGAACTTCGGGGGGTTTTATTAAAAGAGAGAAACTCCTAAAGGTGGAAGAGACCGATTTGAAACTGCCCTATAAGTTTTTAAATCCCATTCAAACGCTGTTTTACAAATTCTATAAAGGCGGAAACGCTTTGGTCTCCGCGCCGACTTCGGCGGGAAAGACGGTAGTCGCTTTTACCTTTTTTAAAAATCGGGAAGGTAGATTGGTTTATACCGCTCCTACAGAATCCCTTGTAAGTGAAAAGGCAAAGGAGCTAAAGGCTCTTTACGGTTCGGTAGACATAAGAACGGGAGATGTGATAGAGGAATTTAAGCCCGTCCGTTCCAAGGTGGTAGTTTCAACCTATGAGAACTTGGTCTTAGCCCTTAGAAACGGTGCCTCTTGGACTCGGGACCTAAGGGCGGTTGTGGTGGATGAAATTCACGCCATTTTGGGAAACCGCGGCCAAGTCGTTGAAGAAATAATAACGGAATTGCTTTTAAGGGATGTAGATATCTTGGCACTTTCGGCCACGATTCCCGGTGCCCAAAAGCTCGCCCGCTGGCTCGGGGCAAAACTCTTTATAAAATCCCAATGGAGACCGGTTCCCCTAAAGAGGGAGGTTTTACCCCTAAAGGAGTTTAAGGAGTGGATACCACCCAAGGAGTTAGGGGAGATAAAAGGCGACGAAAGGTTTGCCCTAAAACTCCTTTCCGCCCTCTTTGAGCTTGCCCGTCCCGAAGAGAAGGTATTGGTTTTCGTTCCCAAAAAGAACATCGGTTGGAAAATGTTGGAGTTTGCCAACAGAGAGAGGTTGGAAATTGCCAACAAAACCGCCCCCTTTGAAATAGAGAGGGAAGGAATGGAAATCGCCTTCCACAACGCCGATGTCCCCAAGGAGGAAAGGGAAGAAATAGAAAAGGCTTTTAGGAAAGGGCAACTCAACAAACTTATAGCCACCCAAACGCTGGCTTACGGGGTGAACTTGCCCGCGGACAAGGTTGTTATAGCGGTTAAAGGTTTTTACGACCGCCAAAGTAGGTGTTACAAATTCTTTCCCAATCTGTTAGATATTCTCCAAGAAGAGGGGAGGGCGGGACGCTTTGGAATTAAGGATAAGGGCTATTCCTACATTTTGGTTTACGGAAGTAACCTCGCGAGGTTAAAAGAGGAATTGGAGACCGCCTTGGAGGGTGAATTTAAACCCTTCCTGGCAAAGGAGATATCGCCTTCATCCCACCGTTTGGGGGAAGAAGCCTTTGCCAAACTCACTTTGTTTTTATTGGTAGCCTTTCTCCACAAGGGAAAAAATTACAAGGAATTCTTAAAAAGAACCTTTTCTCTAAGGGAATTGGTAGACCACCCTGCGGTAAAAGATGCGGTCAATTGGCTTATAGAAAACGGTTATGCGGATGAACTTTACCGCCCAACCTCCAAGGGACTTTTCTGTTTAAAGAGCGGTCTTCCACCACTAAACTTTGAAGAATTTCTAAAGAGAAAGGAACTTCCCATACCGCTGATAGCAAAGCTCCGCCCCCTTATCTACACCAAAAGGTTGGACGGTATTTTCCCTTTTATAAAGGGAAGAAATAGGTTTAAAGAAGATATGGATAGAGTTGGGGAAATACTGCTCCCCTGCGGTGAGAGTTGCTTTGCCGATAATACCGACCAACTGCTATTTTTTGTTTTCGGTTACACCTTTTACTATCCCAACATTTCCAACCCGCCGGGGGATTTTTCCTATTTGGGGAGCGACGCTCTGCACCTGCTTAGAACCCTTTTGGAACTCCGAAAGATAGGGGAATTTACCGAAAGTAACGAAATTCTTTTAAAGATAGCCCACTGCCTAAAGTATGGGCTGACGGAGAACTTTTCACCCCTGGGCGGAATAAAGGGTATAGGACACGTAAGGGCGAACCTACTAAAGGAATTTCTCCAAACGGAGGGTGTAAACCGCTTAAGTTTTACCCAAAAGGTGGGAGATATATTTAGCGAGTTTTCCCCAAACGGGCTAAAGGAAAACCTCGCCTACCTATTGATGGAACTTAGGAACCTCGACGAAAGGAGGGCTTTAAGGGAGGCGAATATAACCCTTTCCCTGCTCAAAAGGAATTCCAATTCCCTTTTGGTGGACGGGAAGATTTTGAGAACCTTTGGTTTGTTTGTATTCGGAAGGGAATCCCTCGGGTGGAAAAGGGAAGAACTACTAAAAAAGGTCTTGGAAGATTAAGTTTATCTCCAAAGGGGAGAGAACCCTCTCGTAAAAAGCCAAGGTGGAAATCTTTAAACAATAGGGGTGGATAACTATTTCGGATAGGTATAGCCATTGGCTGTTTAATTCCACCGTTGCCAAAAAGCCGCGGGAGTATATCCTCAATTCCCTTCCCTCCTTTGTAAACGCAACCGATGTTACACCTTTGGGAAGCCCTAAACCCACCCCTCCTTCTTGCCGAATGGAGACCTTTACCCCCTCACCTTCGTAGCTTAGCTTTAGAAAGCTGTAACCGAAGGAGTTTAGTTCCAAAGAGGTGCAACCTTCCTTCGGGGATACAACGGAAAATTTAACCGCAAGGGTAAAGTTTTTAAGGGAGACCCCCAAGGGAATTTTCACCAGCTTTCCTTTCAACCGCAAGGGGCAATACTTACCTTTAAGCTCTTTACAAAAGATATAAAGATTTTTATCTTTTCCACTTTTGGAGTTAGGCTTTTCACCCTCCAATAGAGGTTGGAGAATTTTCCTATACCTCTTTACACCCTCCCAAGAGGAGGGGTCTTTAAGTTCTTCGGGGTCTAAAGGGATGGAGAAAGTTTTAAACAACCTGTATTTAGCCTTTTTCTCTCCGAAGAGTTTGTATTTGAGAATAAGCTCACCCAAGTTGTTTTTGGTTTTGTAAACCACCGTAGGTTTCCAGTCTTTGAGTAAATCCCACTCTATCAGAAACTCGTTTTCCGCAGAACATACAGTGGCGGTTAGGAAGATTAACAAAATACTTAATATGTAGCTTACCCTCATGCGAAATTCCATTTTGGTTTTCAGAAACGTATATAAAACTTATACGGGTGAACCTATTTTGAAAGGGATAAATCTCTCCTTAAGGGAAGGAGACTTTTCGGCGATAGTGGGACCTTCGGGAAGCGGAAAATCTACCCTTCTCCATTTGGCGGGGGGTTTGGAACTTCCCACCAAAGGGGAGATTTACCTCTTTGGGAGGCGAATAGACCCCTTACCGGAGGACGAAAGGGACGAGTTCCGAAAGGGAAAGGTTGCCTATATATTCCAATTTCATTATCTGTTGGAGGATTTTACGGTAGAGGAAAATTTAGAGATTTTCGGAAAACTTTTGGGAGTTTCCAACTTAGATAAAAAAATAAACGAAATTTTGGAAATTTTGGGACTTAACCACAGGAGGAAATATAAACCCTATTACCTTTCGGGAGGAGAGAGACAAAGGGTCTCCATAGGGAGGGCTTTATTAAGCGGGGCGAAACTTATCTTGGCGGACGAACCCACGGGGAACTTAGACCCATTGCAGGCGGAGGAAATCTTTAAACTCTTTGCGAAGCTAAACTCCCAAGGGGTAACCTTTTTGGTCGTAACCCACAATAAAAACCTATTGAAGAACTTCAATAGGATTTATCTCCTTAAGGGGGGAGTCTTGTCTGATTATTCTCCACTATAGGCTTTCCCTTTGTTTCCTACATTAAATCCTTGTATCCTTTGTAGGAGGTATGGCAGGTATGTTTGACAAATTTACCGATAAAGCTAGACAAATTATATTAAAGGCTAAAGATATAGCTTCCGAATACGGGCATAACTACTTGGGAAGCGAGCACCTACTTTTGGCACTTTTGGAGCACGATGAGATTACCCCCTTGGTGCTTTCCAAGTTTGGCCTTTCCGCCGATAAGGTGAAAAAGAGTATTCTCTCCCAAATGAATAAAGGCATGTTCAAAGGGGAAATACTGTTTTCTCCCGACGCTAAAAGGATTATAGAAATAGCCATAGAGGAGGCAAGAATTCTCCACCACCCCTTTGTTGGAACCGAACACCTACTTTTGGCGGTAGTTAGAGAAAAAACCGGTTTGGGCGGGAGGATTTTAAGGAGCTTCGGACTGGACGAATACGCGGTGAGAAGGGAAATTTTACACTTGTTGGGAGAGGTTCCCGAACAGGAGCAAAAGAAGAGCGCACCCACACCCAATTTGGATAAATTCGGAAAAGATCTCACCAAGCTGGCACGGGAAAAAAAGCTTGACCCCGTAATAGGGAGAGATAAAGAAATAGAGAGGGTTATTCAGATCCTCCTTAGGAGGAGGAAAAATAATCCCGTCCTGATAGGGGAACCGGGGGTAGGAAAAACCGCAATAGTGGAGGGGCTGGCCCAACGCATAGTGGAGGGTAAAGTTCCCGAACCCCTGAGGGACAAAAGGATTATTGCCCTCGATATGGCGGCGGTTGTTGCGGGAACCAAATACCGCGGACAGTTTGAGGAGAGACTGAAAAACATCATTAAGGAGTTGGAAAAGAACAAAAATATTATTCTCTTTATCGACGAACTCCACACCATAGTGGGTGCGGGTAGCGCGGAGGGATCCATAGACGCCTCCAATATGCTAAAACCCGCCCTTGCAAGGGGAGAAATTCAAATTATCGGAGCAACCACCGTTGATGAATACAGAAAACACATAGAAAAGGATGGCGCTCTGGAAAGGCGTTTCCAACCGGTAATGGTAAAGGCCCCCACCGTCGAAGATGCCAAAAAAATAGTTTTGGGACTTAAGGATAGATTTGAAAAATTCCACGACGTTGAATACACCTTGGACGCCCTTGAAAAGGCGGTTGAACTTTCCGAGAAATACATATCCGATAGACAACTCCCCGATAAGGCTATAGACGTTATAGACGAGGCGGGAGCATTGGTAAAGATAAGGAGTTACGAACTGCCCCCCGAGCTTAAAAACTTAGAAGAGCAGATAAAACAGTTGGAGGAAGAAAAACGCAAAGCGGTGGAGGAACAGGATTACGAAAAGGCTATACGGATAAGGGATAAGGAACTAAAGCTCCGCGCCAAATACGAAACTCTTAAAAGGGAATGGAAAGAAAAACTAAGCAAAGACAAACCCAAAGTTACCGTTGATGATGTGGCGGAAGTTATATCCCGCTGGAGCGGTGTTCCGGTAAAAAGGCTTACCGAATCGGAAAGGGAAAAGCTCCTCAAGATAGAAGAAGAACTCAAAAAGCGGGTTTTAGAGCAAGACCACGCCATAGAGAGAATAGCAAAGGCTTTAAGGCGTTCCCGTATAGGTTTGCACCGAAAGAAAAGGCCCATTGGGGTCTTTATGTTCTTGGGACCCACCGGCGTTGGTAAAACGGAAACGGCAAAGGCGTTGGCGGAATATCTATTCGGAAGCGAAGATTCCCTAATAAGGTTTGATATGTCGGAATTTATGGAAAAGCACACCGTTTCCAAGTTGGTAGGTGCGCCTCCCGGATATGTGGGATACGAAGAAGGGGGACAACTGACGGAGGCGGTAAGAAGGAGACCTTACTCGGTAATACTGCTCGATGAAATAGAGAAGGCCCACCCCGACGTGTTTAATCTCTTTTTGCAAATATTTGACGACGGAAGGCTTACCGACGCATTCGGAAGGACGGTGGACTTTAGCAACACGATAATTGTAATGACCTCCAACCTCGGGGCGAGAATGATTGCAGAAAGGGGAAAAGTTGGTTTTGAACAGGAAAACGGACTTATAGATTACGAGGAAATGAAAAAGAATGTAATGGACCAAGTAAAACGCTACTTTACCCCCGAATTTCTAAACAGGCTAGACGACATTATAGTCTTTAAGCCGCTAAGCAAAGAGGCGATAGCTAAAATTATTGATTTACATCTCAAAGAGATTAACAAAGGGTTGAAAGAATGGGGTATAGAGGTGAAACTCCACAAAAGCTTCGTAGATTGGCTCATAGACAGGTATTACAAACCCGAATATGGAGCCCGAAGCATCAAGAGGGGACTTCAGAGGGAAGTGGAGGAGCTGATAGCGGAGGAGCTTTTAAAGGGAACACTCAAGGATGTGGGAGAGGTGGAACTCAAGGTTGGAAAGCAGGGCAAACCTTATATAAGGAAAATCAGAAAAAGAAAAGAGGAGGAAACGGCCAACTTGCTCTCTTAGCTCTTTTTCTCTTTACTTCTTTGGCTTTCTCCCAAGAGGTAATATCCACCGTAAGGGTTGAGGGAAATAGGTATTTAACCGACAAAGAGGTTCTAAAACTCCTCAATCTCCACAAGGGGTTAGTTTATTCACCCGATTACATCTATAAGGCTGTAAAAAGGGCCTACCGTAAAGGCGCCTTTGAATACATAAGTGTTTACCGCAAAGAAGAAAAGGAAGGTGTAAAGCTCCTGATAAAGGTTAGGGACCTACCCGTAGTTTACGACGTCCAATTTGTAGGGAATGAGGAGCTTAGCGAGGAAGAACTCCGAAAAGCCATAGGGGTTCTCGAAAATCCACAAGAAGTTTTGGAAGAACAAACCTCTTACATTTCGGGCCCCGCGGTGGAGGAAAAACTAAAGATTAAAAAACTGGTTCCAATAGGGCGCCCCCTTTCGCTTGAAGAGATAGAACAGATGGTTGGGCGGATAAAACTCCGTTACGCCTTGGAAGGTTATCCCGACGTAAAGGTTAGCTACAAAATAGTTCCTATCAAAGGTGCTTCCAAGTTGGTTTTTTACATAAAAGAGGGGAGTCCCCAATATGTGGATGAAATAGTTATTAAAGGGTTAAAACGGTTAGACCCCGACGACATAAAGGATGTAATGGAACTTGAAGAGCCCAATATATTCCTATTTAGATTTCATCCCCCTTTTGCCGAGGAGATTTTGGAAAACGATATCGCAAACATCAACCATTTTCTAAAAAATAAGGGATTTTTTGAGGGTAAAGTTGAAAAGTACGAGATAAAAAAAGTCGGTAAAAAAGGGGTTAAGGTAATCCTTTACATTCACGAGGGACCCCGCTACAAGGTAGGCAAGGTTGAAATAAAGGGAAATAACTACTTCGGCTACGGAGAACTTACAAAAGACTTCTTCCGCCAACTGAAAAAAAACGACTACTACTACAACCAAAAGTTGGTTGACAAACTAAGAAACACCATCTTGGATAAATATCAAAACCTAGGACTTTTCTTTACAAAGGTTTACGTTATACCCAAACCCAACGTGGAAAAGAAGGTTGTAAACCTTCTCGTGGAGGTCAAAGAAAGCCCCCCGACCTACAACCGTTGGGTAGAAATTAAGGGTAACTACGAAACTAGAGATTATGTTTTAAGGAGGGAATTGGAGCTTTATGAGGGAGACCTTATTACTAAGGAACGGCTAAAGTGGTCTAACATCTGGATAGAACGTTTGGGGTATTACGCGGGGGTCGATATAAAACCCGAATTGCTTACTCCCGAGTTTGCAAAAACCACCGTAAAGGTTACCGAAAGGTTTACGGGACAATTCTCCGTAGGGTTAGGTTACAGTGAAACCAGCGGGCTTTCCGGGTTCGTATCTTTGAGGAAAGGGAACTTTTTGGGAATGGGAGATATAGTAAGCGTATCCCTCTCTTGGGGAGAATATGCCAAAAACTACAGATTTTCCTATACCCGAAAGTGGTTTCTCCGTAAGCCTCAAGATTTAACTTTCTCCGTCTACAACAGTAAACGCGACTACGACACCTATACCGTTGAATATAAGGGTATAAGCGCCACCTTAACCCGCCGATTTTGGCACTATTGGGAATGGTATGCGGGTTTGGACCTTCAATCGGTTAAATACTCCGATATCTCGCCCGATGCGTCTATTTATGTAAAGGAGGCTTCCCGGTTCGATAGCGCGAGGTTAATTCGCTTCGGAGTTTCCCGCGATACCAGGGACAGTTATATGTTCCCTTCGGAAGGCTCCCACTTTGGAATAGGAACTAAACTCGGCGGACTTTTGGGGGGTGACGAAAAGTTTGTAAAGCTCTCCCTAAAAGGTTCCTACTACCTGCGGGACCCCTATTTTGACAGCGGAACAATCTTCAGTGTAAGGGGTCAAGTGGGAATGGTAAAAGCTTGGGGGGGGTTGGGTATAACTCCCATTGACGAGAGATTTTTTGTAGGTGGAGACTACACCATTAGGGGGTACCGATACGGGTACGCGGGACCCATAGACCCCCAAACGGAAGACCCCGTAGGTGCGGACCGAATGTGGACCTTATCCGTTGAAGCGGATTACCCCGTAAAGAGGAAATTCTTCTACGTAGGAGCATTTTTGGATATGGGTAACGGAGCCAACAGTTGGGGTGATTTGGTAAAAGATGTAAAAGCGGGTGCGGGTTTTGGAATTAGGTTTGTAACCCCCATGGCTCCCATTAAGCTGGACTTCGCTTGGAAACTTAAAAAGGTTAAAGGGGACACAAACAGGTTCAGAATCCACTTGGTCATAGGTAGTTTCTTCTAAAGGAGCTCCCCTTTCAGTTTATCTACCATATCGGTTTTCTCCCAAGGGAGTTTTTCCTTTCCGAATTGACCGTAAACCGCCGTTTGGGAATATATAGGCTTCCTAAGGTCCAAATATTGGATAATCTCCAAAGGTTTTAGAGGAAAAAGCTTTTTTATCACTTCAACTAGTTTATCCTTATCCACCTTTTCCGTTCCAAAGGTTTCTATATCAAAGGCCACCGGTTCGCTAAGTCCGAAGGCATACCCTATTTGAACGAGGCACTTTTCCGCCAATTCCGCGGCTACTATGTTTTTGGCTATGTAGCGTGCCATATAAGAACCAGCGCGGTCGGTTTTCGTGGGGTCTTTACCGCTAAAGGCGCTACCGCCCGAAAAGCCTATATCACCGTAAGCGTCGCTCACTATTTTCCTTCCCGTTATACCGGTATCGGCGGCGGGTCCTCCGAAAACAAATCTCCCGCTGGGGTTTACCTCTATCTTTGTGCCGGGCGAAAGCAGATGTTCGGGCAAAAGTTTTATAATAACCTCCTCCGTTAAAAGATTTCTAAGCTGTTGTAGACTTATATCGGGGTCGTGTTGAACGTAGAGGTATACCGCGGAAACCTTTTTTGGTTTTCCATCTTCGTAATCCATAACCACGAGACATTTTCCGTCGGGGCGCAAAAAGGGTAATTTACCTATCTTTCGGTATTCGCTAACCGTTTTGGTTATTGAATGGGCTACGGTTATAGGCCAAGGCATTAGGTTGGGGGCTTCCTTTACCGCGTAACCTACCACTATGGCGGTGTCGCCCGCCCCCTCGGAGGAAATCCCGAGGGCAATTTCGGGACTTTGTTCGTCCAAAGTTTGGATAACCCCGCAGGTGTCCGCATCAAAACCTAATTCAGGTTCGGTATAGCCGACCTCTTTTATAGCGGAACGGACTATTCTCGGAACATCTATAAAGGCTTCGGTGGAAAGTTCCCCTCCTACGGTTACCAGACCGGTTGTTACCATAACCTCAAAGGAGACTCGGGCAAAGGGGTCTTTTTCAAGGCAGGCGTCCAAAAGTTTGTCCGCTATGAGGTCGGCGAGCTTGTCGGGATGCCCCTCGCAAACCGATTCCGCCATTCTAAGGTTGTGCATGGTTAAGAACTATTTTCCCACTATAAGCATCGCATCTCCGTAGGAATAAAACCTATACCTTTTTTCCACCGCAATTTTATAGGCTTTCAGTAAAAACTCCCTACCAGCAAAGGTTGAAACCAATACCAATAGGGAGCTCTTGGGTAGGTGGAAGTTGGTAACCATGGCGTCCACAACCTTAAAGCGGTAACCCGGCTTGATGTATAAATCGGTAAAACCTTTAAAGGGGTTAAAACCGGCGGTTTCCAAAGCCCTAACAACCGTGGTCCCCACCGCAACGACCCTTCCTCCCCTCCCTTTGGTTTCCTTTATCTTTTCCATCACATCGGAGGAAACTTCAACGTATTCTGGGTCTACCTTATGTTCCAAAACATTTTTAACCTTTATAGGTTTAAAGGTTCCCAACCCCACGTGGAGGGTTACAAACGCTATAGAGATTCCCTTTTGTTGGAGTTTTTTTAAAACCCTTTCGGTAAAGTGGAGGCTGGCGGTGGGTGCGGCGACCGAACCCTCCCTGCGGGCAAAAATCGTCTGATACCTCCGGCGGTCTATAGGTTCCTCCTCCCTTTCAAGGTAGGGGGGAATGGGTATTTTCCCCAATTGGTAAATCTTATCCATTACGTTCCCTTCTTCGGCGGTTAGTTCTATTTCAAAAAGGGGGCCTTCCACCTGCTTTAATACAACAACCTTCAGGGAATCCCCTATAAAAACTTCCAAACCCGGTTTTATCTTTTTGCCCCCTATTAGGGCGAGCCAACGGTTTTTTTGGGGAAGCTTCCTGTTTAATAAAATCTCCACCCGTCCGCCCGTTTTTTTTCTCCCCAAAAGGCGGGCGGGAATAACCTTTGTATCGTTTAAAACGACCAAATCCCCTTCGCGAAGGTATTTGTCAAGGTTGTAAAAATAATCATGCTTTATCTCCCCGGTTTGGCGGTTTAATACCATAAGGCGCGAATGGTCTCTCGGTTCTATGGGATACTTGGCTATAAGTTCTTGCGGAAGTGGGTAATCGTAAAGTTCAACGGGTACAAAATCTTTCCTTTCCATAATCGGGTTTACAATTTATCCGACTTTAAAGATCTTGTATTTTCTTAATTCGGTAACCATTTTAAAACCCATGGCGGAAAAATCATTAATCCTTTTGGTGTTATTTTTGATAGGCGTGGTCTTCGGGAGTTTCCTAAACGTCTTGATATACCGCTTCGGTGAAGGGGAGAATAGGGACAAAATTCTCACGGGGAGATCTTATTGCCCCAATTGTAAAACCCCTATTAGGTGGTATGACAATATTCCCCTAATCTCCTATTGGGCTTTGGGTAGAAGGTGTCGCCATTGCGGGTGGAAAATACCTTTGCGCTACCTTGCGGTGGAGCTCATCGGAGGTATAACCCCCGCAGTCTTTTACCTAATTTTTGGCAAAAACGGGTGGGGGGATGTTATCTCTTACACCGCCATGGTTTATATCCTTTTGGTAATCTCCCTTATAGATTGGAAGACCTTTGAAGTTCCCGATATCTTCTCCCTCGGGGGGGTTGTTCTAGGCTTAGCCTTTTCACCATTTAGAAGTTTTCCCCCTTTTACCGAAAGTTTACTCGCCGCGTTAGCGGGTTTTTTTCTCGTGGTCCTTATAATCTTGGTTTACCGCAAAGTTAGGGGGATAATTCCCCTAGGAATGGGAGATGCTAAAGTTTTGGCTCTAATAGGTGCCTTTGAAGGTTTTAACGGGATTTTTTCCTCCCTCTTTTGGGGATCGCTCTTTGCCCTTCTGTTTTTCTTGCCCGCGATAGTTAAAAACAGAACCCTTTCCTTTGCGGTTCCCTTTGTTCCTTTCCTCGCCTTGGGTGCGGTGGTAGGCCTGTTTCTGCCAAAGTTGGTTTGGTGGTTTTAAATTAAACTTCTTTTAACCCTATTTCCCACCGAGGTCATCATCTCGTAGGGAACGGTTTTACACAACCTCGCCAAATCGCCAAATCTTTGACCTTCAAAGACCACCTCTACCCACTCACCCGCGGAGGGTTTGGTATCCGAAAAAACTACCGCGGTTAAATCCATGGTAATACTCCCCGCAAGGGGGTAAAACCTTCCTTTGTAAAGCACCTTAAGACGGTTGGATAGGCACCTTTTTAGGCCGTCCGCGTATCCCAAGGCTATAACCCCCACGAAGGAGGGTTTTTTTAACCTGTAGGTGCAGCCGTAGGAGATACACCTTCCCTTGGGAAGTCTCCTCACACCCACAATTTTTGCCCTAATTCGGGAAGGAAAAGTTAGATTTAACCCTTGCGGAGGTGTTCCCAAAAATTCCCCGTAAATGGAAAGGCCCACCCTAACCAAATTGGCGTAGTCTACCTTATAGGAAAGCCCCGCACTGTTTTGCAGGTGTATGTATTTCACCCTAAGGGGTCTTATAAGGTTTTTAAAAATCACTATCTGCTTGCGGGTGTAGTCGGGGTCTAAATCCGCCTGGGAAAAGTGGGTCATAACCCCTTGGGGAGGAAAAATTTTCAAAAGCCCGTAAGGAGGTCTTAATAACCCCAACCTTCCCATACCGGTGTCTATGTTTAGGTGGTAAGGAATTTTGCGCCTTATTACCTCTTTGAGTTCCCCTTCGGTACTAACGACGGGTGTAAGTTTATACTTCTTGAGGAGTTCAAGTTCTTCCTTTAAAAACCCTGATAGGAGCAAAATAGGTTTTTTAATTCCCAGAAGGCGTAAGGCTACCCCTTCCTCCGCACAGGAGACGGCAAAAAATTCAAGCTCTTTTAGCCTTTCCAAGAGGGGGGCTATTAAGTTTACGCCGTGTCCGTAGGCGTTGGCTTTTACAACCGCTATAATTTTCTTCCCGCTATAGCGGGCTATTTCCTTTACATTCTTTATCACAGCGCTTTTGGATATTTCCCATAGGGCGCGGGCCATGGCTAAAACATTCGGTTTTCTTTAAAGGAAAAGTAGTGGTCGTCCGCAATTATGATGTGGTCTAAAAGTTCTAATCCCAAAAGGTTTGCCCCCTCTTCAATTCTTTTGGTGAAAGTTATATCCTCTTTGGAGGGTTGGGCCTCTCCGTCGGGGTGGTTGTGAACCAATATAAACAGATATCCACCTCTGGAGATTACCGGTTGCAATACCTCCCGCGGGGGTGCATAAACGGTATTTAAACTCCCGACCGCAACGAGGTCTAAACCCAAGAGTCGCTGTCCCGCGGAAAGGGTTAAAACGAAAAGCTTTTCCTTTTTCCCCTTAAGGAGGGGTGAAACGAGTTTTACCACCTGAAGGGGATGGGTAATTTTGAGATTCTCACCGTTTCTGTTTCTTTTGCAAAGCTCGGTAACCGCCTTTACGGTGAGGGCTTTAACTCTACCAACGCCGGGGATTTTTGAAAGTTCCTCCAAAGGGAGTTTTGCCAAATTTTCAAAACCTAGGGATGCCAGCCTCGCTCCTATGTCTATAACGCTAAAACCCCTTGTTCCGCTTCCCAAAATTATCGCCCAAAGTTCTTCCTCCGCAAGGTTTTCAGCACCTAGCTTTTCCAGTTTTTCCCTCGGCAAAAGACCTTTGGGGAGGTCTTTTAAAGATTTACCCTTCGGTTTATACATCTTCTATCACCGCTATGGCCGATATTTCCACCAATGCCCCCAACGGGAGGTTGCTCACTTCCACCGTCTCCCTTGCGGGTTTGAGCCCTTTAAAAAAGTCCCCGTAAACCTCGTTTACCTCTTTAAAGTTGGAAAGGTCGGTGAGGTATACGGCGGTTTTAACGATATTCTTCTCGGTTAAGCCTATTTCCGAAAGGATAGCCTTTATGTTATTTAAAACCCTTTGGGTTTGCTCTTTGGCGGTTTTACCCTCCAACTTTCCCGTTTGGGGATTTATGGCTATTTGTCCGCTTATGAATACCAAATTTCCCACAACAACTGCCTGCGAGTAGGCGCCCACCGGCTTGGGAGCTTTATCGGTTTGAACGAAATGCATGTCTCTTTTCTAATTTTAAAGCCCCAAAATTTGTATTTTGGCAAAAGGTGAACCTATGTAACTTCCGTTGGGATAAACCACACCGCTAAAGCCGTTGTTGTTTACAAAGATAAAAACCCTACCGGTTTCTATAGCCCGAAGCTTTACCTCCCATAGATGTCTCTTGGCAAAAATAGGGGAGAACCAGGCGTCGTTGGAAAGAACCACCCCGATATGAAAATCCCTTTCCCCCCAAAGGGGGAAGTAAACCTCGTTGCAAATTAGGGGATAAAGCTTTATACCACCGAAGGTGAATATGGTATCCTTCTTGCCCGCAAGGTATTCGGGAGCGTTCAGATAGGGAAAAAACTTTACCAAGAAAGAAAACCCTTTTGGGGTGTATTCTCCGAAGGGGACCAAAAACCTTTTGGCGTATATCCCCTCTATCTTCCCTTTTAGGGTTAAAAGCACCAAATTCTGCGCAAATAGGTCCGCTTTTGAAAAATCGTAAAACACCCAAAGGGCTCCAAATAGCAGATTTTTATCCCTAAAGGCTTTGGCAAATTGGTATATTCCCCCTTCGGAGGATATACAGGTTTCGGGTAGAAGCACGAGGTCGGCAGATTTCGGAGTTTGCCACACCAAATAGGTTGTATAGAGCTTTACGAAAACCCCATTGGTTAGTTTATCGCTTTGAAATAGAAAGGGTTGAACCAAAGCCACTTTTAGGCCGTAACGGGGAATTTGGAGTTCTAATTTATATGCAAACGCTAGTAGGAGGGGAATAAGAAAGATACCTAAAAGGGTGAGGATGTACCTTTTCCCCCGCGACTCCCATTGTTCTAAGGTTTTGTAAAGAAGCCAATTAACGGTAAGGATAAAGAGCGTTCCCCCGAAAACGGTAAGGTAGTGAAGGGAAAGTCCCAAAAAGGGCGCATTTACCAAAACCTTTCCCAAATATTCATAGGGGAAACCTCCGAAGGGAACAAAAAGTCTTAAAACCTCCACCGCGGTATAAGAGAGGGGAAAGGGGACACCCATTCGGGTCAGAAGGTAACTTGCACCGAACTGAAAGAGGATAAAGGTTAAAATAAAAACCGCGAAGGTTAAAGCGGCCCAAAGCCAACCATCCGCGGTGAGATAAAAAGCCTTTAAAAAAGGCATATAAAGGAGGGAGGCAAACACCAAACCGAATAGGAGGAAGTTTTTGAAACCGGGGTTTACCAATAGCGGTAGAAAGGCAAAAAATTCCAAGAACCAAAGATATTCGCAGTAAAAGGGCAAAACTCCTAAGATTGCAAAGATGGGAGTGGTAAGTAGATACATTTAAATGAAACAATTTTTCGTAAAAATCGCCCTTGAGGAGGCTAAAAAGGCTTTAAAAACGGGTGACGTTCCGGTCGGCTGCGTAATAACCTATAAGGGTGAAATTATAGCCAAAGACCGCAATAAGGTTGAAGAACTTTCCGACCCCACCGCCCACGCGGAAATTTTGGCAATTTCCACGGCCAGCAAAAAAATAGGGATAAAAAAACTTCGGGAGTGCGAAATATACGTAACCTTGGAGCCTTGCCCTATGTGTGCAGGGGCTATAGCCTTGGCGGGTTTTAAAAAACTTTACTTTGGGGCTTTCAACCTAAAACACGGGGCGGTGGCCAACCGATTTTTTATAGCGGAGGAATACCAAATCCCTTGGGAACACATACCTTGTAAAGAATGTGAAAAACTACTGAAGGAGTTTTTTAAAAAGGTGAGAAAAGGGAGTTTTAAACTTTATAACCTTTGACGATGGCGGAGAAAATAAAAACCGTTAGGGGTTTCCGGGACCTATTGGGAGAGGAAGCTAAAAAATACCGCTTTGTGGTAGACACCATTCGGAAAATCCTCCAAAGATATAACTTTGAAGAGATTATCCTTCCCACCGTTGAATATACCAAACTCTTTACCCGTTCCATAGGTGAAGCCACCGACATAGTGGAAAAGGAGATGTTTACCTTCACCGACAAAGGGGGAAGGGATGTTGCCCTGCGTCCCGAGGGAACGGCGGGGGTGGTTAGGGCTTATATAGAAAACAAACTCTATTCGGACGGAATCTACAAAAAGCTCTACTACGAAGGTTCCATGTTTAGACACGAGAGACCCCAAAAGGGTAGATATAGGGAGTTCCACCAAATCGGTGCGGAAATTTTGGGAACTACCAATCCTTTGGCGGATACGGAGGTAATAAAAATTAGCGAGGAGATTTTAAAAACCCTAAAAATTCCCGCAAGAATAGAAATAAACTCCCTTGGTTGTAAAAAGTGTAGACCCGCCTACAGGAAAGCAGTTTTGGAATACCTAATTTCCCATAAGGGGGAACTCTGTGAAGACTGCCAAAGGAGGTTGGAGAGAAATCCATTACGCATTTTGGACTGCAAAGTGGAAGGTTGCAAACTTATAGCGTCCCAAGCCCCGAAAATTACCGATTACCTTTGTGATGAATGCAAAACCCACTACGGGAGTGTAAAAAAATACCTCAACGCTTTGGGGGTTGCATATACGGAAAACCCCCGTTTGGTGAGAGGTTTGGACTACTACAGCAAAACGGTGTTTGAATGCGTTTCCGAAGAATTGGATAAAACCGTTATAGCGGGAGGGCGTTACGACTATCTTGTTGAAGAACTGGGAGGGCCCCCAACCCCCGCCCTCGGTTTTGCGGCGGGTATAGAACGCCTCGCCCTTTTAGTAAAGGAACTTCCAAAAGAGAAACCACTGGTTTTGGTAATCCCCTTTGGAGGGGAAAAGGAGAAAATTCACGCCCTAAGGTTGGCGCAGACTCTGAGGAAAAACGGAATAAGGGTAGAACTCTCCTACAGAGAGGGAAAAATTAGGAAGCAATTTGAGTTTGCCAATAAAATAGGCGCCTACTTTACGGTGGTAGTAGGGGAAAACGAACTTAAAGAGGGTAAATACCCCCTTAAAAACCTCCTTACGAGGGAAGAAAGAAAACTAACCCTTGATGAGATTATTGAAACTTTGAGAAACCTTTAGAGTGTACTTTTTACAATTTCTACCTCTTGTTGTTTACAAACTTGTAACCACCGCCCTCCTTAATTTTTTTCAGACCTCTTGTAAAAGGACTTACTATTATGCAGGGAATAGTTCCGGTTGATAACCTGTGGATTTTGGTAGCTACCGCTTTGGTTTTTGTTATGGGCTTTACCGGTCTCGCCCTCTTTTACGGTGGACTGACGCGCACCCGCAGTATGCTCAACTCTATCCTAATGGTTACCGCTTCCTTTGCCTTGGCATCGGTTCTGTGGCTAGCCTACGGCTATTCCTTAGCCTTTGAGGGAGATATCGGCGGGGTTATAGGAACGTTCAAACAGCTGTTTCTAAAGGGATACGCTCCAAGCTCCCCTTCCGACGTTGCGGGTAACCTATACGCCTATCTATTTGCGTTTTACCAAATGACTTTTGCCGCCATTACGGTTGCATTAATAGCGGGAGCTTGGGTAGAGCGTATAAAGTTTAGCGCGTGGTTACTCTTTTCCGCCTTGTGGTTGACACTCGTATATATTCCCGTAGCCCACTGGATTTGGGGAGGGGGATTTTTAGGAAGTTTGGGAGTTCGCGACTTTGCGGGAGGTCTGGTGGTTCACGCCACATCGGGTGTAACCGCTTTGGTAGGAGCTTACCTGATTGGCAAAAGAAGGGAAGCGGTTTTAATGCCTTCCAATTTACCTCTCGTGGCATTGGGAACGGGACTTTTGGCCTTCGGATGGTTTGGATTTAACGGCGGTTCCGCCTTGGCTTTAAACGAAACCGCCATAAGTGCCGCCTTTGTAAGCCTAATAGCCGCCTTTGTAGGGGCTATCGTGTGGTCTCTACTGGAGTGGTTTAAATTCGGTAAACCCACCCTCCTTGGCTTTATGACCGGAATAATTGCCGGATTTGCCACCATAACCCCCGCGGCGGGATTTGTGGATATTTTGGGAGGTTTCCTCATAGGAATTTTGGGCGGTGTAGCCTGCTTCTTAGCGGTTGTTTGGGCCAAGTCTAAATTCGGTTACGACGACGCATTGGACGTATTCGGGGTTCACGGCGTTGGCGGTATTGTGGGAACTTTGGCTATAGCTTTCTTTGCTTCCCCCGCGGTGGGCGGAGATAAAGGTCTCCTTTACGGAAGTGCCAACTTGCTTATCCCTCAACTGGTGGGAACCCTTGTTGTGGTCCTTTACACCGCAGTGGTGAGCTTTCTGCTCCTTAAACTCACCGATAAACTGGTAGGATTAAGGGTTAGCGAAGAGGTTGAAATAGAAGGACTGGACAAGCACCTACACGGGGAGAAGGCTTACAACGAACGCTAAAATGGTTTTATGTGTTTTTTTCTGACCCTCGCGGTTCTATTTATTTTCCTTTCAACCTATCTGGTTAATTTCTTTATAACCTACTTATACCGTCAGAGGTTGGCGGATTGCATCTTCAAAGATAGGGGTGTTTTAAGAAACTTTTTCATAGTCCACCCCCTGGGACTCTATTTTTCCTCTTTTCTATGGGGAGGTTTGGCGGTTTTAACCTTTTTGGAATTCTTTATTCCTCCCAAACCATTTAAGGTGCTCTACTTCCTCCTAACTTTGGCGGTTATACTTTCGCTTTACCACCCTTTGAAGGAGAAAATCTTGAAATACACAACACCCCAAGTTGCCGATTATATACTATTTAAGTATCTCCCCTTTTCGGTTTCGCTGTTTAGCGCGGCTCTCTATGCGGTTTATCTCTACAACTTTGCCACTTTTGGGGGATTGGTTCCAAACCTAAATGCGGAGGCCTATTTAAAAGAGGCCTATTCCACCTACGGGAGCTGTCCAATTATAGGCCTTTTGGTCGTTTTAATAAAGATGTGGGATTACTCCATTGGAACTTTGTTGGTAAATTCGGCCCAATTAGGAAAGGATTTCTTTCTTCCTCTCCTCTTTTTTACCTTTCTTAAGGAAGGAGTTGCGGTATGGATTCTAACCCAAAGCGTTCTCGGGATTTTGATAGTTTTAAGAAGGCTTTTTGGTTTTCCTTCTTGGGTTTAACCTTTGGTTTTGCCCTAATTTGGTTCGGCTCCTTGCTAATTGACCGGTTGATAAGCAAGTCAATAAATAAAAAATTGGAATACGAAGATAGAGTTTTCAATGAGATACTCCATAGAAAGATAGAAGAAAAGCTATTGGAAAACGAAATTAGATTTCTCAACGATGAAATCTTTAGAAGACTATCGGAAAGGAATAAGGAAATAGCGAGGAGAGTTTGCTACAAAATTAAACCTCAATTGAAGAATCTAAAAGCACAAACTTTATGGGAGATAGAAAGATACTCCTCTGCCGTTTTGGAACGCTACATTCCGCACGCCGGATATAGAGGTATTGAAAGCTTCCTAGACTGGCTCTATTCCTTTGGTACCGACTACATGGTGGTATTCAAAAAGCTTTTAGATACAATCAAAGGGACTAAATGCTACTACGACCTGAAAAGGGGGAAATTGGATAAAGCCTCTTTGTGCATAAATAACTCTAAACTGAGAATGTATATCCTCCAAAGGGTTAGAACCTATTTAATAAACGAATGGGTAATTTCGCAGGCGGTGGAGAAGGAAATACTCCCTTACGCAAAAGGGAAAGTGGAAGAGTTTGCAAAGAAAAGTATCCAATTGGCGAAAGAGGAATATAAAGAGGAACTCCTAAAGGAGGCTAAAAAGGTAGCAGAACTACTCAAAAGGGAAGGAAAGATAAAGAGAATTTTGGATGAACAGATAGACAAACTTATTCCGCAAATGGTTGATGAAATAAAAGTTTCCACTATAAGAGATGTTGAAAACAGAGTTCATTTTAAGCTTATAACACTGATAACCTCCGCCATAATTTTAAAGGTGGTTACCAAAACTACCACAAAAGTTGCGGTGAAGGTGGCGGAAAAGGTAACTTTAAAGGTTTCCGCCAAACTCGCCTCCGCCGCGGCCGGGTTTGGGGCGGGAGCCGCGGCCTGC
>DTXZ01000085.1 GCA_012962155.1 Aquificales bacterium | reverse complement strand
TCCGCGGGATACACCCCCGATAAGATGGTGGAAATAGCCCAATCGGTCTCCCCTTTTAAGGTTTTTAAGCCCTCCTTTCCCCCTAAGGTGTCTTTACTTTCGGGTAAACCGGTTGAGGAGTTTTTTAGAAGCTTCCTTCCAAAGAGTTTTGAAGAGCTGGAAATTCCCCTTTGGGTTTCCGCCACCGACCTTAAAACCGGCGAAGGGGTTTTAATAAACGGCGGAGACCTCCCCAAGGCGGTTACCGCTTCCTCCGCTTTGCCTCCCTTTTTCCCCCCGGTGGAGCTAGAGGGCAGACTTTTAAACGACGGGGGTTTTACCAACGATCTTCCGGTGGAACCCTTTTTAAGGAAAAACTGCTTTAGGCTGTGCGTGGACGTTACCCCCTTGGGGGAAAAGGAGAAATTTTCCAGCCCCGTAGATGTGGCTATTCGAAGTCTTTTTATAGCCTTGCGGGGGATAAAACTCCAAAAATACACCCTGTGCGACCGAGTTTTAATACCCGACCTAAGGGGTTACAGTTTCGTAAATTACCGGGCGGTTGATAAACTAGTAGAAAAGGGTTTCGAGTGTGGGGTTGAGTTTTTAAAATCTCTTTAACCTCAAATGGAGGTTTCTCGGCTAAGAAATCTCGTAGAAAGTTTTGGAAAGTTAAAAATTGCGGTGGTAGGCGACCTAATTCTTGATAAATACGTATTCGGTAGGGTTAATAGAATTTCCCCCGAAGCACCCGTCCCAATTCTTAATGTAGAAAGGGAGGAATACCGCGCCGGAGGCGCGGCTAACGTGGCTTTAAATTTAAAAGCTATCGGGGTTGGAGAGGTTGCCCTCTTAGGCAGAATAGGAGCGGATAGCGAAGGTGAAAGGCTTAAACAAATATTGACCGACGAAGGAATAGCCTCCTATCTGATAGAAAGCGGGGGAGTTCCGACCACTTTAAAAACCCGCCTGATAGGAAGAGCCCAACAACTCCTTAGGGTGGATAGGGAAAGCAAAAAAGCTTTGGAGGAAGGGGAAAGTAAAAGTCTCATTGCATTCCTCGGGGAGTTTAAACCTAACGCAGTTATTCTCTCCGATTACGCCAAGGGGGTGGTAAACCCCGCGCTTACGGAGGGTTTGAGGAAGTTAAATATTCCCGTATTTGTAGACCCCCGTCCGAAAAATACCCTCCTTTATACCGGGTTTACCTGCGTTACCCCCAACCTAAAGGAGTTTGAGGGGATGACAACCCTTTTGGGGATAAAGGGGAAAAACTTTGAAGAGAAGGCCCAAAGGCTTAGGGAAAGGTTAAACCTTAAAAGGTTGGTGGTAACCCTCAGTGAGAGGGGGATAGCTTTAATTGAACCTTCGGGGGTTAAATACTTTCCCGCAACCGCCAGGGAGGTTTACGATGTTACGGGGGCGGGCGATACGGTGGTTGCCACCCTTTGTGCCGGCGTGTCCGCAGGGGGCGATTGGGAAAGCGCCTGCGAGTTGGCAAATATTGCCGCGGGAATAGTAGTGGGAAAATTGGGAACCGCGGTGCCGACTTTGGAAGAAATTTTTAACCATCTCAAACAAGGGCTTTAACTATTAGGGCAAAGGCAAATTGGAGAAAGGTAAATCCGAGTGACCAAAGGTAGCATGAAAATCGGGAGGAAACCCTTTTTAGAAGGAAAAAGAAAAAAAGGGGGAATACAAAAAGGGGAAAAAGGAAAATTGCAACCCCGAAAAGGGCATTTTTCAAAAATTTCTTGGCGGGAGGTTTGTAGAGAAAACTATTTCCCAATCCGACTCTATATTCATCACTCTTCATAATTACGTTGTAACCAACGGTGGAAGTAAATAGGGAAGTTTTTTCCAGTACCAAAAAACCCTTGGCGGTCAGTTGGGCAGATTTTGCGGTAACTATTTCCTCTCCTATTTTTACCACAACGCGGTGAAAGCGGTTTCCCTCCCTCTTATCAAAAAAGAAGGAGAGTTCCTTCTCCGCAAAAAAACTCCGAGGGGGAATTGTCAAAAGAACCTGTTTTCCAAACTGGAATTTCAGGTATTTAATGACGTGGGAAAGCTTTTGATAGTTAACGAAATAGGATGTAATAGCACCCGTAAGCGAAATTGTAGCAACCGCCAACAGCAAAGGTAACAAAATTTTTTTATCGGAAACTCCGAAAGTGTAAAAGGTATGAAAAATTTTATGTTCTTTTAGGTGGTAAATCAGGTTCCCCCCCGCAACGAATACCGATAGAGAAAGGGATAAAACAAAGGTATAAATCCCTATAAGGAGCAAAAAGGAGAGGGAATCTTTAAGGGGCATTGTAAAAAGGAAGTGCAAAGTATCAAAAAATTGGATTGAAAGTATAAATAAAAAGAATAGAACCGACACCGAAAGGAGGGATTTCAAGTAGCGTTTAATTAGGTAGTCGGTAAAGAGCATTTAAACTAAACATTAAACCTGAATAAGATTACATCGCCATCTTGAACTTCGTAATCTTTCCCTTCCAATCGGCTAACCCCCGCTTCCCTCGCTCCAGCCCAACCACCGTATCTGATAAAGTCTTCGTAAGATACCACCTCCGCGGCGATAAACCCCCTTTCAAAGTCGCTGTGGATTTTACCCGCCGCTTGGGGAGCTTTGGTCCCCCTTTTGATAGTCCAAGCTCTCGTCTCCTTTTCGCCGGCGGTAAAGAAGGTAACCAGGTTTAGCAGTTTGTAACCCTCTCTTATAACCTTGTGAAGTCCCGGTTCGCTTAGTCCGTATTCCTTTAGAAGCTCCCCTTTTTCCTCTCCCTTTAGTTGGGCAAGCTCCTCCTCCAGCTTGGCACAAATTACGACGACGGGGGCGTTTTCCTTTTGGGCGTATTCCTTTACTTTTTCAACGTATTTGTTCCCTTCGGGAAGGTCTTCCTCCTTTACGTTGGCTATATACATAACCGGTTTAGTCGTAAGGAGAAAAAGCTCTTTGGTTGCGTAATTCCAAACTTTCCCGGAAAGTTGATTTCTATATCTTCTCAAAGGCTCCAATTTTTCCAATACCCCTTTAAGGGTTAATAGTATTTCTCGCTCCTCTTTTGCCTCTTTTTTTCCAAGCTTTGCCAGTTTGGAGACTTTTTCCAGCCGTTTTTCCACACTTTCCAAATCTTTGGCTATAAGCTCCAAATCGACAACCTCTATGTCCCTGACGGGGTCTACACTCCCCTCAACGTGGACTATATTTTCGTCTTCAAAACAACGGACTACCATTCCTATGGCGTCCACTTCCCTAATGTGGGCAAGAAATTGGTTTCCCAATCCCTCTCCCTTTGAAGCACCCCTTACCAATCCCGCTATATCCCTAAATTCCAGATAGGTGGGGGTTATCTTTTGGGATTTTTCTATTTTTGCAATTTCGTAAAGTCTTTTGTCGGGCACGGGAACTTTACCGATGTTGGGCTCTATCGTGCAAAAAGGGTAATTGGCGGCTTCCGCCTTTGTGCTTTCCGTTAGGGCGTTAAAGAGGGTAGACTTTCCAACGTTGGGTAGTCCCACTATCCCTAGCGAAAAACCCATTGCAAGGGTGAGAAATTATAAAGCTTTAAACATACCGCAACCTTCCGTGCGTGACCGAGTGACAATTATAACCTATGAAAGTAGAAGGAACGCTAAGGGTTCCCTCCGATAAGTCTATATCCCACAGGGCGATAATTTTGGGAAGTCTCGCCCAAGGTGAAACCCTAGTAAGGAATTGGCTTCGCTCCGCGGATACCTTGGCAACACTTGAAATATACCGAGCTTTGGGCGTGGAAATTGAAGAACTTAAAGAGGACCAGCTCCTTGTGAGGGGAAAGGGACTTTTTTCCTTTAAAGAGCCTAACGACATTTTGGACGCCAAAAATTCGGGAACTACCGCCCGCCTTACATTGGGAGTTTTATCCGCCCAACCCTTCTTTGCGGTTTTAACGGGAGATAGCTCCCTTCGGCAGAGACCTATGCTTAGGGTGGTTCGCCCCCTAAGGGAAATGGGAGCCAACCTCGACGGTAGAGGCGAAGGAAAATATCTACCCGTAGCGGTTAGGGGAGGAAAGCTTTCGGGTATAAGCTTTTTCAATCAAAAGGCTTCCGCCCAAGTAAAATCTGCCCTTATCTTGGCGGGTTTGCACGCCCAAGGCACTACCGAAGTTAAAGAACCCTACCTCTCCAGAGACCACACGGAGAGACTTTTAAAGCTTTACGAGGTTCCAATTGAGGTGGAAAAAGGTGAAAAGGGAATAACCGTAAGGGTTAAGGGAGGATACCAACCCCAAGGAGATAAAGAGATTTTCGTTCCCGCCGACCCTTCCAGTGCCTCTTTTTTCGTAGCCCTTGCGGTCTTATTACCCGGTTCGGAGTTGGTTCTTAAAGATGTTCTAGTAAACCCTACGAGGGAGGGCTTTTTTAGAAAACTCAAAGAGATGGGGGCAAATATCGAATACACCAACTTTAGGGAAGTTTCTATGGAACCCGTTGCCGATATAGTCGCAAGGTATTCGCCCAACCTAAAGGGGGTGGAAGTTAAACCCCAAGAGATACCCTCCCTTATAGACGAGCTTCCTCTCTTAGCGGTGGTTGCTACCCAAGCGGAGGGTAAAACGGTTATAAGGGGCGCCCAAGAGCTGAGGGTAAAAGAGAGCGACCGCATAAAGTCAACCGTGGAAAACCTCCAAAGGATAGGGGCAAAAGTGGAAGAACTACCCGACGGTATGGTTGTGGAAGGAAAAACACCCCTAAAGGGAGGGGTTCAAATCGCCACCTACGGAGACCACCGAATCGCAATGGCTTTCACCGTTGCGGGTATCGTAGCGGGAGAGTTTAATGAGCTGGACAACCCGTCGTGCGTGGCGGTGTCCTACCCGCTATTTTTTGAAGATTTGAAGAAGGTTTTAAGAAATTAACGAAAATA
>DTXZ01000084.1 GCA_012962155.1 Aquificales bacterium | reverse complement strand
TTGCGCTTAAACTTGACAGAAGTAAAAAAACTTGACAACTTTATTGTTAGTAACCGCTAAAATAAAACCAAAGAAGTTTATTTAAAAACCAAATTAAAACCTTTTGGGTTTAGGTGATGTTATACCAAAATAAGTGGAGTTTGTATAAATTAAAACCCCCAAATGGGCAAATATTTTCAAATAACTTTAAAACCTGGTTTATTTTTGATAATCTCCTTAAAAGGTTAGCACCCTTGTGCAATCTCCCTTTAGTGAGGGAAACTTGGGGCGTAAATTTAGTTAAAGATGTCTATAGAGGGTAAAAGGGTTTCCCTAACTACTTTGGCAAAACTTTTAAATAAAGACCCCCGAAAGGGGTGGGAAAACCTATTTGTAAACCGCGTTTGTTCTCCCGAAAATGTGCAAAATCCCTGTGTGGTGGTAATTTCGGAGAGGAAACACCTTGAGGAACTGAAAACCTTACCGACCCTTTTGGTGGCAAAGAATGGTTTACTACCTCCCGAGTTAAAGGAAAAAACCAATACCTTGGAAGTGGAAAATCCCCGGTTGGCCTTGGCACTAATAATGAAAGAAATTTATCCCCAAAACCACCCCAACGGGATATCGCCAAAGGCAACCCTCGGAAAGGGGGTAAAAATAGGAAAAGGGGTCTTTATAGGGGACTTTACCTATATAGGGAATAATGTCACTTTGGAGGATAACGTAAAAATCTACCCCGGGTGTTACATAGGGGACTACACCTTTATAGGGGAGGGAACGGTAATATACCCCAATGTGGTAATTTTTCCCAACACCGTTATAGGAAAAAAGGTAAAGATTTACCCCGGGGCGGTTATAGGTAGAGAAGGTTTCGGATTTGTAACTTACAGAGGTAAACATATAAAAATCCACCATGCGGGAATAGTTGTTATAGAGGACAACGCGGAAATAGGAGCCAACTCCTGCATCGACAGGGCTTTATTGGAACAAACTACTATAGGCGAAGATACAAAAATAGATAATCTCGTTCAGGTAGGGCATAATTGTCACCTCGGCAGGGGGGTTATATTGGTAGGCCAAGTTGGACTTTCGGGGAGCGTCAAGGTGGGTGAGTATTCTATCTTGGCCGGACAAGTTGGTGTGGCCGACCACATAAAGATAGGTAGGGAAGTTATAGTTACCGCCAAATCGGGGGTTACCAAAGATCTCCAAGACCGCAAAGTCTACGGTGCAATCCTGCCCGCTATGGAGTGGAGCAAGTGGAAAAGGATATACACCCTTCTTTTAAAACTACCCGAACTTTTCCAAAAAATCCGCCGCTCAAGTAAGTAAATCTTATCCAAAATTTTCGGAAAACTTCAAGACTTGTAAACCTTCTTTCAATTTCTTAACCTTTTAAACAAAAGAAGGAGGAGGGTTTTCGGATGAAAAAAGGACTCTTTTTAAAAGAACTTTCCAACGAAGAGGAGAAAAAACTTTTTACGGAACTTTACGAAAACGATGAAAAATTCAAGGAGTGGGTTGATAGACATTACGAACTTAACGTAAAAGTGGATAAACTTGAAAAACACAACCCGATGAGCCACTTTTTAGAAATGGAATTGGAAAGCCTTAAAAAGGAAAAACTAAAACTTAAAGACCTAATATGGGCAAAATTCAACGAATATAAAAAACAAAAAATGGAGGGTTAACTCCCTCCCCTCTCATTTAAAAGTTTTTTGCAAAAGTTATCCCTACACTCTAAGGAGGGTAGATAGTTTAAAACCTCCTTTCCTATGGGGTTGTATCCTCCTCCCAAGAAACTTGCAAAGTGCAGGTGAAGACACTTTACCCCTAAAGGTTTTTCTATACCCCCCACACCCACCGAAAGGAGTTTCCTTTTAATAGGAAAACTTAAATCTTTCGGAATAAAAGGTTTTCTAAGCATCCTTTCAAAGGAATGGGCTTTCAAATATTGTCTTTTTAACCTCTCATTCCTCTTTAACTTTTCTTCAAAAAAGGCTATAAAGCCCGCCTCTTCAAGGCGGGAAATTTCCTTTACCAAATAGGGACAGGTTAGCCAGAAGGTGGTTGGAAAAGGTTTATTGCCGACCAAAGGGGGATTTTTTATAACTTGGGGGAAACCGAATTTGCACAGCCTTACGACCTTAAAATCCCCTTTGGGAGTTCTACCTATTTGGAGTTTTACCACCTTTCGGGATATACTTGGCATTCCGCAGCCGCTATGGTTTATAAAGGTTATATTATACTTTTTGCCTTTGTCCTTTTGGCAACCCTACAGGCCTTTTTTAACAAACCCAAATGGGGAAAAACTTTCGGTTATAAAACCTTTAAAGGGGTAGTTATCAACCGCATACATAACAAGGTCTATCTTCTAACCGAAGAGGGGGAAATATACCTCTTTTACGCCAAAAGGAGATTGTTTCCCCAAGATAGGGTTAAACTGCAGGGAACGGCCAAGGGAACGTTTGTAAAACCTCAAAATATTGAGGTTAAAAGGGGTCTTCTCCAAAGGTTGAGGGTAAAATTTCACCAAACCCTTAAGGAGAGATTTTTAAAAACGGCCAAAAGGCCTTTCGAGAAGAAGTTGGGAAGTGCCCTACTGTTTGGGGAGAATTGGTTTTCCCGCAAAGAGCGGAAAAAACTTTCGCTAATTGGAATCTACCATCTCGTGGTTATTTCGGGGATGCACTACGCCCTTTTGTTTAGTTTCTTTCTGATTTTTCCCGCGAGGTTTAAAGTTAGGTACTACATCGCCTTGGTTTTCCTTGCTTTTTTTACCTTTTTGGTTTTATTTCCCAAAGCTCCCTCCTATAGGGCTTTTACCTCCTTTGCCCTCTTTTTGGCCTCAAAAATAGGGGAACGCCCTTACAGTCCCTTAAAGGCTTTGCTAGTCGGCTACAGTATTTCCCTATTGCTCTTTCCCCACTGGTTTTACTCCTTAGGTTTTTGGCTTAGTTATTTGGCATCTTTGGGACTTATCCTCTACTACCGCTCCAATAGAACCCCCGAGGAAAATTTCCTAAGAAACTTTTTTGGTACCCTTTTAGGGTTAGAAGCCACCTTGGTGGTTTTGGCGGTTATAACCCCCCTTATAGGCTACTCATTTCACTTTTTCTCCTTCGGGAGTTTTCTCTACGGTTGGGCCTTTACCGTACTAACGGAGTTATTCTTATTGGTGGGTATCCTGAATGTGGTAACCTATTGGAACTTTCCCCCGCTGGTGCAAGCCCAACACCTTTTGGCAAACTTCTTTGAGGTGCTGTTTGAAAAATTCCCCCAAAAGGTATATGTCTCCCTATCCCCCTTTCCCTTTTGGGTGGCGGTAGTTTTAGTAGTTACCGCATTGGGAATTTTAAAGTTTGTAAAAAAGCGAGAACGAAAATTGTTTTATTTAACTATTCTCTTACTCACCGAGGTCTTACTTTTCCACTACCGCAACCACCTTTAGGTTGACCCCTTTGTCAACCTCCGCGTAGGAAATAACGTGGTACTGGGGTAGGTAGTTTTCCAAAACCTGTTTGGTATATCGCCTAATTTCGGGTGCGGTTACAAGCAAAGGCTGGGCTCCCACGCGGGTAAAGTTTTCAATCGCCTTTTCTAACTTGGGTTTTACAACCTCGGCAACGGTTTTCATAAACTCCGCGTGGTTGCCGCTTTCTATGTAACCCACCAATTCGCTTTCCAAAGAGGGGTGAAGCACCGCCGCATAGAGATTTCCGTTTACCGCATAAAGTTTCGTAATTAGTGGGGCGAGAGCCCTCCTTACCAGTTCCGTCAGTTTGTCTATATCTTTTTCGGTATCTATGTAGTCGCTAAGGGTTTCTAAAATAGTAAGCATATCCTTTACGGGAATACCCTCCTTGAGTAGGTTTTGAACTACACGGTGGATAACCGAATAGGGAACCTTTTCGGGAATTATATCCTCGACAACTTTGGGGTATTTTTTCTTGAGGGCTTCCACAATTTGGTATATCTCGTTTCTTCCCACTATCCTCCAGAGGTTTCTTTTGATAACCTCCGAAAGGTGGGTTACCAAAACCGTTTCGGGATCTACCACCATGTAACCCATTTTTTGAACGGTATCCTTAAGGGGTGGGTCTATCCAGTAAGCCTTTATCTTAAAGGCGGGGTCATAAGTTTCTATTCCCGAAGGGGGAACCCCCCTTGCCATACCGGTATCTATCGCCAAGAGCTTGTCGGGATAGAGGCTATAACGTTCCTCTTCCACACCCTTTATAAGTATCCTGTACTCATTCGGCTGAAGTTCTAAGTTATCCCTTATGTGTATGGCACTGATGATTACCCCGTAATCCTCCGCAATCTTTCTACGGATTTTCTTTATCTTTTTAGCCGCCTGCCCCCCTTTGCTTTCGTCAAAAAGGGGAATAAGTCCATAGCCTATTTCCAGTGTAACGGGGTCGGGCTGGGGTATAAAGTCCTCCGGTCTCTCTTCTTCCTTTGCGGTCTCCTTTTGTTCCTGTAGGTATTCCTCTATTTCCTTAAGGGTTTCCTTTTCTATTTCTCTCTTTGCAAAGTAGTAGGCGGTGAAAAGAGTAGCCGAGAGTAAAAGGAAGGGCAATTTCGGAAAACCGGGGACTAGTGCGAAGGCAAATAAAAGCCCCCCCGAATACATTAAGGCGTCGGGATAACGTTTTATCTCCTCAAGGAAAGCTTTACCTATTTCCTCGCGGGATGCTACTTTGGTAACCAAAATAGCGGTGGTGGTCGAAAGCAAAAGCTGGGGTATTTGGGAAACCAAACCTTCACCGATACTCAGAATGGTATAGGTATGAAGGGCATCGCCAAAGGACATACCGTGTTGGAAAACCCCTATTGCCAGTCCTCCGAAAACCGACAGGAGTAGAATCAACAAGGCTGCTATAACGTCACCCTTTATAAATCGGGAAGCTCCGTCTAAAGAACCGTAAAAGTCGGCCTCCCTTTGGATTTGTTCTCTTCTCTTTTTGGCTTCCTCTTCGGTTATAAGCCCCGCATTTAGGTCTGCATCAACCGCCATCTGTTTACCGGGCATGGCGTCCAGGGTGAATCTAGCGATGACTTCCGAGATACGCTCCGCACCTTTGGTAATAACGACAAAATTTATAATGATAAAAATTAGAAAAATCAAAATACCCACTATTAACGAACCGCCGACCACAAAAAGACCAAAGGATTCAATTAAATGTCCCGCCGCATCGGGTCCCTCGTGGCCGTAAAGGAGAATTCTCCTCGCCGCGGCGATATTGAGCGAAAGTCTTAAAAGGGTTCCCAGAAGGAGGGCGGTAGGGAAAACGGTAAACTCAAGGGGATCTTTAACGATAATGGCAAGAACCAAAAGGGTAAGGGCATAAGATATACTGGCGGTGAGGAGTATGTCCAATAGAGGGGTAGGGATAGGAAAAACTATAGCTACTATTACGAAAATAACGAAAAATACCGCTATAAAAACCGTTTTATTTTTCATAGCCTTTATTGGTAGTATTTTGAACGAATAAACCTTTTAAGGATTCTTTTTTACAAAAGAGACTAAAATTTTAAATTATTTTTTTTGCAAAATTGCAAACCATTGACACACATTATTGTCAGCCTATAATTCTTTAACAAGATATTAACAAATTTTTACATGGAGGGTTTTTGAGATGAAAAAAACACTTTTGGGTATTGCGGCGCTTACCGGAACCGCACTTACCGCAAACGGGGCAATTTTGAAAGTATCGGACCAAACCTTTGCTAACTTTGGTCTCAAAATGCAAATTTACGGAATGATTAAGTCCAGTGCCGCCGCAAATGGAGGGAAATCCGCAACCGACTTCTCCATTCACAACGCTAGAATCTACTTCAGCGGCCAGCTAAATCCCATCGTCCAATTCGGAGCAAACTTTGATTTTTCGGTAACCGGTAGAATTATAGA
>DTXZ01000083.1 GCA_012962155.1 Aquificales bacterium | reverse complement strand
TGCTATCTTTCTCCACCTTAGATTGCTAGTGTAGAGCGTAAGCTCGTAACCGTACACCTCTTGTGCTGCTAGAGCAGTCATTATCGCCACTAAACCGCCCCCAACTACCTGATGGGACGCGGGCCCATCCCCGGGCGCCCGCTTGGCACAAGCCAGAGGCGGGCCTTTGGAGCACCTCCTTGGTGGAGGTGCTCATTATGGGGTATTAGCCCCCCTTTCGGGGGGTTATCCCCCTCCCGGGGGTAGGTTACCCACGCGTTACTCACCCGTTTGCCGGTTACACCACCCATAAGGGTGGTGCCCCCTGACTTGCATGTGTTAGGCACGCCGCAAGCGTTCGCGCTGAGCCAGGGTCAAACTCTTCTGAAAATTCTAATCACGGGAGCCCATATAAACCCCCGTAGGGGAACTTAGCGCCACCTCAATCAAGAGGGAGAGCCTTCCCTATTCAGTTACCAAGGAACCTTTTCCAATCACACACAAGATTTTTAAGTTATTGCATTTTACCAAAGCTTTCTATGATTTTTATCAACCTCAACTTCAACTCCATTCCTTAAAGGAAAAGGAACCTGAATACTATTCTAACCTATCCCTACTTCTTGAGATTTGTTAATTATTCCTTAATTATTAAGGAACCTATTAAGCTTAGAAAAGCTTACATCCTTGAATTAATTTTAATCCCTTTCCTATTTCCTAACTTAATACCAACACTAATCTCTATTTAAAGGACTAATTTCTATTTAAAGATTTAAAAGAACCAAATCTAAAAAGATTTATATTTCTTTAAAGCTTCTTATTACAATGATTCTAATCATATAAACAAGACAGCCCCATATTCTTATACTTGAGAAAGATTCTCAGTTTCTATTAACTTAAAACTATGGAGGTTGGGAAATGAAAGTAAACCAGTTTGGGAAAAAGTTGTTATTACTTCCCCTCTGTGTAGGAGCCTTAGAGGTAAACGAAAAGCTATCGGTGGACTTTGGTTTTAACGCCGTGTACCAACACGTGGACTTTTTAAAAAAATATTCCGACAAAGGTTGTGGATCTTTAGCAGCAGAAATAGGAGTTAACTTTCACCCTACAACTGAAGACGAATTTCAAGCCACTTTTTCCTTAGCAGGTGGAAACGGTCTAAAGGAAACATTTGGAGAAAAAGGATTTTTATTGGCTCCTAATGCCGATGATTTGGAGAGCGATTTGAAAGATATCAACTCAAGCGGGAGAAATTACATACTTGAGGCGTGGTATAAACACACCTTTAAAATTGGTAAGGAGATTTCCGTAGAATTTACGGCGGGTATTATAGATGCAACATCTTTTATAGACACCAACGAGTATGCAAACGACGAAACAAGCCAATTTATGAATGATGTATTTGTCAATAACCCCTTGGCAAGCTTACCTTCTTACGATGGGGGTCTAGCCGTAAGTGGAAATATAGGGAGTTTTACCTTACAAGGGTTGGTTATGACTTCAAAAACGGAAGAGGATAAGAATTATAACTATTACGCGTTTCAAGTTGAAAAAAGTTCTTCGGTGGGCGATGGAACTCTTAATTTTAGGGTTTACTACTACAGAACATCCAAAGACTTTCTCAACAATAAAGGAGAAATGGATTATTTGGAAGGTATAGGAATATCCGCTGACTGGGGATTGGAAGACCGATTTGGGTTATTTGCTAGAGTGGGATTAAATACCAACACTTCAACGGGAGATTTCAAAAATCTCTTAAGCGGGGGAGTAGCACTGAATGGAGCTTTATGGGGAAGAAAAGGAGATAACTTCTCGGTGGGAGTTGCTTACCTAAAAGGTAACAACGATATAAAGGATGTAAAGGTATTGGAAGGTTATTATTCCTTTGAATTGGATGAAAATATAACTTTAACGCTAGATTACCAAAGGGATATAACAAACTTTACGAGAGAAAAACTGGAAGCCAGTGTCTACGGTATTAGATTAAACGTAGCTTTCTAAACTTGTTATTATTTTTATTTCAAGGTCTTTATTGAGATTGAATTAAAATTTCCGAATAGGGAGGCTTGGTTATGGACAAAAAAACAATAAAAGTTGCTTTGGTAGGACAACCAAATGTGGGTAAATCTTCTCTTATCTATCAAATAGCCGGTGGAAACGTTCAAATAGGAAACTGGGCGGGAATCACCACAACCAAACACACAGCGGTTGTTGAATACAACAATTACCGAATTGAACTTGTAGACCTACCGGGGATATACACCCTTTCCCCTTATACACCCGAAGAGAGGATTGCAAGGGATTTCCTAATCTTCGAAAAACCCGATGTAATCGTAAATGTTTTGGAAACCCCTCTTTTGGAAAGAAACCTATTTTTAACCTCACAAATTCTTGAACTGGAAACTCCTACTGTTTTGGCCCTCAATATGTGGGATGAGTTTACCTCCAAAGGATATAGCTTGGATTTGGAAACCTTACAAAAAGAACTGAAAGTTTTCGCAGTTCCCGTAATAGGAAAAACTGGTTGGAATAAAGAAAAACTTTTGGAGTTGATAGTTTCAGCTTACGAAAAAGGTAAAAAACCTAAGTTTTTTAGATTTTCAAAATTGGTTGAAGAAATTTTAGAAAAAATTTGGGAAAAATTAGAAAAACAAAGTTTCGTTTCACTCTTTCCCAAAAGGTGGTTGCAGATAAAAGCCCTAGAGGGGGATGAATACTTAAGTAAATTTCTTAAGGAGAAATTTAACTTTGACCTTTTAGGGTGTTGTTCCAAAGAGAGACACTATATAAGTGAAGCTTTTAACGCTCCTCCCGACGAGGTTATAACGGAAGAAAGATACAAAGCGATTTCAAGATTGGTTTCCAAAGTTTTAAAACGCTCTAAGGAAGTAAAACCTTCTTTACAAGATAGGATAGATAATTTGCTTTTAAACCCCTTTGTGTCTATTCCTCTCTTCTTCATTACAATGTTTCTTGTTTTTAAAATTACCTTTGATGTTTCCACCCCTTTTGCAGATTGGATAGACGGTTTCGTAAGCTTCGTGGGTAAATATACCTCCCTGCTTCTAGAAAATTTTGGATTCCCCGAGTGGGTTATATCTCTAATGACAAACGGAATTATAGGAGGTATAGGATTCTTTTTAACCTTTGTTCCCGTATTGGTTTTCATGTATCTGGCTTTGGGCTTTTTAGAGCACAGCGGTTTTTTTGCCAGGATTGCTTTCGCTACCGACAGGTTAGTCCGCTCTGTAGGATTAACGGGAAAGTCTGTTGTCCCTATGATTTTAGGTTTTGGATGCAACGTTCCTGCAATTTTAGCAACACGAACCCTTGAAAATGAAAAATTAAGGAAGCTAACCGCATTACTCATTCCCTTTATGTCCTGTTCCGCAAGATTACCGGTATATGTACTTATCGCCCTGACCTTTTTCCCATCCCATCCGGAAGTTGTAGTTTTCGGAATGTATCTTCTCGGAGTGGTGGTAGCACTAGTAATCGCCATTGTTATGAATAAAACCATTTTTAGGAAAACCACGGAGTTGCCCTTTGTGGTAGAGCTTCCACCCTATAGGCTTCCGAGTGTAAAGGAGATCCTCCGTTCGATGTGGACTCCCGTATGGGAATTTATCCACCGCGCGGGTACGGTTATATTTCTCGCAAACCTGGTAGTGTGGATTTTGATTAATATTCCCTACGGCAATCCGCCCGAAAAGACTATACTTGGTAAAACCTCCAGTGTAATTCAACCGATTTTTAAACCAGCAGGATTTGGGGAACATTGGGAAAACGTGGCCGTTCTGATACCCGGATTCCTGGCAAAGGAAGTGGTGGTGGCTTCTTACGCAACACTATTGGGAGTGGAAATGGAGGAGGAACCCCCCAAAGAAGAACCTAAATTTTGGGAAGACCTTAAAAGCCAAATTGAAGGCTTTATAGAGGCTACTAAAGATGCGGTAAAGAGTTTAATTAATTACCTTATCCCTTCCGTGTTTGAAGTGGAAGAACCCTCCTCTCCACTACTGGAAGCTATAAAAAACAAGTTTAATAAAGCTTCCGCCTTGGCCTTTATAGTATTTGTTCTGCTTTATACCCCTTGTGCGGCAACGGTTGCGGTATTGGCCCAAGAATTTGGTTTTAAATTTGCAATATTTTCCACAATTCTAAATTTATCTGTGGCTTGGATTACCTCCGTTATAACCTATTGGCTATTTAGCTTTATTCTTTAATATTTATCCATGTGCGGAATTGTCGGATATATAGGTAGGGACTATGCAGTCCCTATCCTTTTAAGTGCCCTTGAGAGGTTGGAATATAGGGGATACGATTCGGCGGGTATAGCAATTGTCGAAAACGGAAAACTAATAGTGGAGAAAAAAGTAGGAAAAATTAGAGAATTAGTTAGATCTTTATGGGGAAAAAGGTATAAGTCTACCGTTGGCATAGGGCACACCCGTTGGGCAACCCATGGGGTTCCTTCGGAAGTAAACGCCCACCCCCAAGTGGACGATTCCCAAACCTTTGCGGTAGTCCACAACGGGATTATTGAAAACTATCTGGAGCTTAAAGATAGGTTAACCGCCAAAGGACATAAATTTGTATCCGATACCGACACCGAGGTTATAGCCCACCTAATTGCGGAAAATTACAATGGAGATTTACTAAAGGCGGTTTTAGAAACCGTTAAAGTTTTAAAAGGAGCCTTTTCCTTTGCGGTTATAACTTCTAGAGAACCTAATAAAATAGTGGGAGTAAAAAAAGGTTCCCCTTTAATAGTCGGTATAGGTAAAGGGGAAAACTTTCTCGCTTCGGATATTCCCGCCATTTTGGCTTATACCAGAAATGTTATTTCTCTTGACGATGAAGAGATTGTGGTCTTAAAAAAAGAGAGCGTGGAGATTTACAATTTTGAAGGTCTTCCCGTTAGTAAGGAGATATTTGTTGTTCCATGGGATTTGCTTTCTGCGGAAAAGGGGGGATTCAAACACTTTATGTTAAAAGAGATTTTTGAACAGCCTAAGGCTATAGCGGATACGGTAGCGGGCTTTCTATCCCAAGATTTGAGCTTGCCCTTCGAAATAGAAAAAGTCGAAAGGATTGTAACCATAGCCTGCGGAACTTCCTACCACGCGGGGTTGGTGGGGAAATATTGGATTGAAAAGTATGCCCGCATACCTACCGAGGTTATTTATGCATCGGAATTCCGCTATGCGGACATTCCCGTGAACGAAAAGACTCTGGTAATAGCAATATCTCAATCGGGAGAAACCGCAGATACGAGATTTGCCGCTTTAAATGCTAAAGAACACGGAGCATCGGTTATAGGAATAGTAAACGTAGTCGGAAGCTCCTTAGACAGGGAAGCAGATTTTACTTTTTATACCCATGCGGGTCCCGAAATAGGTGTGGCGGCCACCAAAACTTTCACTTCCCAATTGGCTATCCTCTTCTTGATCTCCCTACTTTTTGCCCGCAGAAGGTTTGTTATAGATAGGGAAATCTTCTACCGCGAGGTGGAGAAACTAAATGAGATTGCCCGAAAGGTGGAAAAAGTTTTGGAACTCAGCGAGGAAATTGGAAGAATAGCAATCCTTTATAAGAGGTTTAAAAATTTTCTATACCTCGGAAGGTGGTTATCTTACCCCATTGCCCTCGAAGGTGCTTTAAAACTAAAGGAAATTTCTTATCTTCACGCAGAAGGTTATCCCGCGGGAGAAATGAAACACGGTCCCATAGCCCTCATAGATGAAAACATGCCTGTTGCAATAATAGCTCCAAAGGATAGGGTTTACGAAAAGATAGTTTCCAACTTGGAAGAGGTTTTATCGCGAAAAGGAAAGGTTTTGAGTGTTGGATTTGAAAACGATACCTTCTTGGCTAAAAAGTCGGAAACTTTTATTCCCATTCCCGAAGTGGAAGAAACGCTAACGCCGATATTAACCGTAGTTCCCCTCCAGTTGCTGGCTTATCACATTGCAGACCAGTTAGGATTGGATGTAGACCAGCCGAGGAATTTGGCGAAAACCGTTACCGTTGAATAGGAAATATCCCCGCGCTTCGCGCGGGATTTTTTTATTAATAAAAGAGGGCTATTCCCTTTTTTACCAAAGGACTGGTTAAATCTAAATCCAATGGGGTTATTGAAACGAAACCGTTGGCTACCGCCCAATAATCGCTCCAAGGCTCGGCTCTCCAGTTAAATTCGGTTGCGGCTATCCAATATATCGGTTGCCCGTAGGGGTCTTTGTACCTTATAACCAACTCTTTATAATTTCGGTGGCCCTGCCGTGTTACCGCATAAGCCTTTATTTCCCTATAAGGGATGTTGGGAATATTAACGTTGAGATAAAGGTTTTTCTGAAATTTTTCCGCGAGGACTAGGTTTATTAAATCTAAAACTACCAAAGAGGCATCTTCAAAGAGGAAATTATCCCTTGCAAAAAGAGAAACCGCTATAGAAGGTATTCCCAAAATAGCCCCTTCCATCGCCCCCGCAACGGTGCCTGAGTATGTTATATCTTCTCCAAGATTGGGTCCTTTGTTTATACCGGAAACAACCAAATCGGGTTTTTTACCTTCGAAGATAACCCCTACTCCTAAGTGAACGCAATCGGCGGGGGTTCCCTCTATTACGGTGTAAATATCGCGGTCTACCTGACGAATTCTAAGCGGCTTGGTAAAAGTTAAAGAATGCCCCGCACCACTGAGATTTCTGTCAGGTGCAACAACCTTTACCAGAAAACGTTTTTTTAAAACCTCATAAAGGATTAGTATTCCTTCGGAAAAGTAACCGTCATCGTTAACCAGTAGAAGCTTTTTCCTCTCCATTTACCTTTTCTTGAATTTTAAAGACTGTTCTTACCTTTTCGTTTGAAAACATTTCGAACCTTTTGGTTTTTAGATTGAAAAAGGCTTTATCGCCCTTTAGTATCCCACTTTCGGTTTTTACCACCACATTGCCGGTAAAAATAACTAAACTATTTATGGGGTCGTATTCCGCCATTTTCCCTACAATGGTGTAAGTTTCATCGCTATAACGGACATGCCCATTTGCCGAAACTTTTTTTACATCCCCTTTATCGTTTAGATAGACTGTCAAAACATCGCAGGTAAGTTCCCCCCTGCTCCCTATGGTAACCTTTACGTTTCCCGTATAGGAAACTTTATTTTCTCCGTACGCTTTAAAACTTTTGGCGTCTATTTTAATCCCCTCCGCAAAAGAAGGGGTTAGAGAAAATACTAAACTAATTAGAGTTAATAGAAACTTGAACATTTTTTTCTATTTTAAAAATTTTACCATCAAAGGTGTATATGAAACCGTTTCCTTTTAATAACTTGTTACCTTCCCTTCCCTCAAATAGACCGTAACCCCTTATAACTTTAGCCTTTAAATCTACAATAGCCTTGGAAACTTTAATAAAAAAACTTTTACCTCTACGAAGGAATTTTAAATTCACATCCCCGTATAGATAAATCTTTTTTTCGTCTGTATAAAAAACGGCTTTTTTTGCCGAAATTTTCAAATACTTTCCTATCTTTTCTGCATTAAAGTTTTCTATAGTTATTTCTTTGGGGTTGGATAAAATCATAGTTTTTCCGTAAAATTTCCACTCCAATTTTTCATCTGCAAAAAGGAGTAATTCTATTCCTTTGGCTATTTTTTCTTTCTCCTCATGAGACCCTTTTTCCAATTTTTCTACGGAATTGAGGTATAGCACCTCAAAAATACCGGCAAATGAAACCAATAAAATCGTAAATAGCAACAATAATCGCATATTTCCTACTTAATATTCTCCTGCACTTTTAAAGGAATTTTATTATTTTTATTTTCTTTGATGGCAAATCTACTTTTGTTAAAAAATCTTCTTCCTGAATTTTACAAGGTTATGGGAACACCGTCGCGGGTTCTAATAATATCGCCGTTTAAAACTCCTTTCGGTTATTTAGAAGCTATAGTTGAAGAAAATAAAAATTTTTTTATTGTAGAAAATACAGAACTGTATAACCAGTTTAAACTCTTCGGTATTTCCGAAGCTTTAAAAAGGGTTAAGGACTTTTCAATGCTATCACTAAAGTTAGTGGGAAATAAGATTTACACGGAGCTTCCAAAAGAAGGTAACAATAAAGACCTCATAAATTTGGCTAAGGTGGTAGATACTTTCCTAAAGGATTTATACGACTTTACGCGAAATATAATCCAGCTGGAAGAGGTAAAGAAGAAATTAGGGGGAATAGATACCCTCGTTTTCCGCTTTGAAAGTTTAAAGGAAGAAGAAAAGAAAAAATTACAAGAAAAAGCCGAACAGCTAAAATATGACATTTTAGACCTTTACGATGAAATAAAAGGTTTGCTTATAGCAATAGAAAGAGATTTACAAAATAAGGATTACACCTCTGCGGAAGAGAAACTTAAAACCGCTATTCACAAGTTGGGAATTTTAGACCTTTTAAGGGAAGAATATAAAAGGATAACGGGGAAAGAGTTTTATAAATTCCATGCCGACGTTTTAAGAAGTGCTCTTTTTGGTTTAAAAGAACAGTTGGAACTTTCTTAGTGTTTTTCTTTTTTTAAAAAGACTTGTTCATCCTTCGGTATTAACCATAGATAGTCTCTTGCAAATATTTCCAAAACAAAATCCTCATTTCGTTTAACAAATTCATAAAAGTCCTTTAATTCTCTATTCTTTTCCTCCTCATTCTTAAGGAGATTCTGAAGTTTCCTTATACTTTGTTTGTAAGTTTTTAAGGATTTAAAATTATTTTCAGAAAGGACTAAGTTTTTCAATAGATAAAAGAGCGAAAATAGAAAAAAAAGAATCACCAAAGTGTTAGAAAGACTTCTACCTACCATACATAGAATTATCTATTTTTTAAAAATTTAGCGTATTGGTTTATACCTTTAAAAATTCCCATATTGGTGAGGTAATCCTCAATTCTAAGAAGTTCATTATATTTGGCGTTTCTCTCCCCCCGGGCAGGTGCTCCGGTTTTTATTTGACCGCTATTTGTTGCTACCGCTAAATGAGATATAAAGGTATCTTCGGTTTCCCCCGAGCGGTGGGAAATTATATAGGTATAACCGTTTTCCTGGGCAATTCTAATGGTTTCCAAAGTTTCCGTAACGGTTCCTATTTGGTTAAGCTTAATCAAAATGGAGTTGGCCACTCCCTCCTCTATACCTTTTTCTAAAATTTTTGGATTGGTGGTAAATAGGTCATCACCTACCAGTTGAACTTTACTTCCCAACCTTTCGGTTATAAGCTTCCAACCTTTCCAATCTTTCTCGGACATAGGGTCTTCAATGGATATTATGGGGTATTTATCTATCAGTTCTTCATAGTAGTTTACTAGCTCTTCCGAGGATAAAAGTTTTCCTTCCACTTTGTATTTTCCATCTTCGTAAAACTCACTGGAAGCGGCATCCAAAGCTAATAAAACATCTTCCCCGAGTTTGTAATTAGCCTTTTCTATCGCTTCCATAATGAGGTCTAGGGCTTCCCTATTGCCGCTTAAAGAAGGTGCAAATCCGCCCTCGTCGCCCACATTGGTAGAAAATCCCCTTTCCTTTAGAACCTTCTTTAGTGTGTGATATATTTCCACACCGCAACGGAGGGCTTCAGAAAATTCCTCCCCAAATATGGGTATTATCATAAATTCCTGTAAATCCAAATTGTTATCCGCGTGGACTCCTCCATTAATTATATTCATAAGGGGAGCGGGTAATACCCTTGCCTGTTCACCTCCGAGATATTTAAAAAGGGGGATATTCACTTCTCTGGCAACCGCACGGGCAAAAGCCATAGATACCGCTAAAATAGCATTTGCCCCCAATTTGGATTTGTTTTCCGTTCCGTCAAGCTCTATGAGAATTTGGTCCAATTCCGCTTGATTTTCTATATCCAAACCGATAAGTTCCTTGGCTATTACCGAGTTTACGTTGTCTACCGCTTGTAAAACGCTTTTTCCGAGGAAGTAATGCTTGTTGCCATCCCTAAGTTCCAAAGCTTCATTCTCACCGGTGGAAGCTCCCGATGGAACTATTCCCCTTCCAATCGCCCCGCTTTCCAGGTAAACCTCTGCCTCTACGGTGGGATTTCCCCTACTGTCCAAAACCTGTCTTGCCCTTACATCGATTATTCTCGGCATAACTAAAAATTTTCCACGGTGGGAAAACGGATTTAACATTATTAGAGGTTATGCTTACTCCCGCGGACAAAAAAGAAAAAAGGAAAATTTTGGGTGAAATAAAGGAAAAACTTAAGGAAAGGGGACTGAAAATAACGGAAGCACGCCTAAAGGTAATTTCTTACCTAATAGATTACGGAAAACACTTTGAAATAGAAGATTTGGTTATATGGATTAGAGAAAGGTGTAAAGACTACAGAAATTGCCCTTCCCGACCCACCGTTTACAGAACGGTAAAGCTTTTGGAAGATTTGGGATACGTAAAACCCGTTTTAAAGCAAGGAAATAAAACTGTTTACGAGTTCCTACCCATAGAGAGGGAACACTACCATTTGCTCTGTTTGAGTTGCGGAAAATTGGTGGAGTTTGAAGAACCTTTTGTGGGAAAAATTGTTAGAGAAGTAGCCCAAAAAAAGGGTTTTAAGTACCTCCACCACCATTTGGAGGTTTGGGGTATCTGTCAAGATTGCCTAAAGAGAAAAAAAGAAAATTAACTCTCTAGAAGTTTTAGTATATTTTCAATCTTTTGGAGTTTGAGTTTTATCTCCTCGTAAATAGCCTTCTCTTTTTCAACAATGGGTTTTGGGGCCCTTTCTACAAATTTGGGATTACTGAGTTTTGCCTCCACCCTTTGGAGTTCCCTTAGAAGTTTCTCCCTCTTTCTGAGTTGATTTTGGCGAACCTCTTCAACGTTTATAGTATCTTTAACGGAAATGTAAATCTCACCCCCTTTGAAGGGAACGACGAGGGTATTTTCGGGACGGGTTTGGGCTTCTTCCAAGGTTTCCAACCTCGCCAGTTTAAGAATTAAACCTTTAAAGGTTACCAAAATTTCTTTGGCTTTTTTAGTCGAGTAATAGGCGGTCAATTTTTTGGAGAGGGGGATTTCAAGCACGTTCCTAAAGTTTCTGAGATCGGAGATAATTTCCTTCACAAATTCCACACGCCAAGCTTGATCTTTAAAAGATTCAAATTCCTTTTTGGATTTAGGGTAGACGGAGAGAGCAACCGATTTTTTATCCTTTGTAGGTAGATAGTTCCAGATCTCTTCGGTTATAAAGGGCATAAAGGGATGGAGAAGTTTTATAGCCTTGTCCAATACATATACCAATGTGTTTAATGCACTCTCCCTCTCTTTGCCTTCCCCTTTATATACCCTTTCTTTGGAAAATTCTATATACCAATCGCAATACTCATCCCAAAAGAATTGATACAAGGCTTGGGCAGATTTGGAAAAATCAAAGCTATCCAAACCTTTGCGAACCTCTTTTATCGTTTCATTAAGTCGGTATAGAATCCATCGGTCTTCCGGTTTGAGATCGGTTTTCAAAGGGTCTTTAACTTCAAACCCCTCGGGTAGATTGGTAATTACATATCTGGAGGCATTCCATATTTTATTGGCAAAGTGTTTATAACCCTCTATTCTTTTTTCGTTGAATTTTATATCACTTCCCGGAACGGTTTGAACCGCCAATCCAAATCTTAAGGCATCCGCACCGTATTTGGCTATCATATCCAATGGGTCCACAACATTTCCCTTGGTTTTTGACATTTTTTCACCGAAACGATCTCGGATGAGTCCGTGGATGTATACGGTTTTAAAAGGTTCCAAACCGGTGTTGTACTTTCCCATTAAAACCATACGAGCTACCCAGAAGAAGATAATGTCAAAACCGGTAACCAGCAGGTCGGTGGGATAAAGCTTGGATAGGTCGTTTTCTTTCTTCTCCATAAAGGGAAAAGTTTAAAGAGAAAGAATTACTAACTTTCTCTTATCTCAACCGCTTTTTTATGGGCGGTGAGCCCTTCATAAGAAGCAAATATCTTAGCCCATTCCTTAACCTTATTAAAACCTTCTTTGGAGACATAGAGTACCGAACTTCTCTTTACAAAGTCGTATACCCCTAAGGGGGAATAGAATCTCGCGGTTCCACCGGTGGGTAAGGTATGGTTTGGCCCTAAAACATAATCCCCCAAAGGTTCGGTGGTGTATCTACCCAAAAAAATTGCCCCCGCATTTTTTATTTTTGGTAAAAAGTCCCAAGGGTTTTCGGTAAAAAGTTCTAAGTGTTCGGGAGCTATTAAATTGGCGAGTTGGCAAGCCTTTTCCATATCTTCAACCACAAAGATGGTTCCCCAGTTTTCAACCGACTTTTGGGCTATCTCCCTTCTCTCTAACCGCACTAACTGCTTATCCACTTCATCCCTAACCTTTAGGGCTAAATCTAAGCTGTCGGTTACGCAAAAAGGTCCTGCCAATTCGTCGTGTTCCGCCTGAGAAAGTAAATCCGCGGCTACCCAGGAGGGATTGGCGTTACTATCCGCAATAACCAGTATTTCCGATGGACCCGCCACCATATCTATATCGACAACACCGTAAAGCAGTTTTTTGGCAAGGGCAACGTAAATATTTCCCGGTCCCACTATCTTATCAACCTTGGGAAGGGTTTCCGTTCCGTAAGCCAAGGCGGCTACCGCTTGAGCGCCTCCTATTTTAAACACCTTATCAACCCCCGCCACGTAGGCGGCGGCAAGGGTTGCTTGGCTGGGATTGGGAGAAACCATTACAATTTCTTCAACTCCTGCCACCTTTGCGGGAATAACATTCATTAAAACGGTCGAAGGATATTGGGCTTTACCTCCGGGAACATATACCCCAACCTTTTGCAAGGGTACAATCTTTTGTCCCAATATAATCCCTTCGGGTTCTTCCGATATAAAGCCCTCCTCCAATTGTTTTTCGTGAAATTTTCTAATCCTCAAAGAGGAGAATTCCAGAGCATCCCTCAAATCGGAGGGAATATTTTTATAGGCTTCCTCCAATTGTTCCCGGGGAATCTCCAACTCCTTTGCAGATATAACATTGACCTTATCAAACCTATTGGTATATTCAATAACCGCTTGGTCTCCTCTATTTTTGACATCGTTTATTATTCCTTTAACTACCGATTCATATTTTTCTTCAAAAATTTCTCCCCTGTGGGTTATTTTTCTCAAACGCTCGTTG
>DTXZ01000082.1 GCA_012962155.1 Aquificales bacterium | reverse complement strand
ATGTACGTTAGATTAAAGATAAGAGATACGGTAAGAGTACCTCCAACAAAGCTTGGAGAGAACACTGAGGATGTTATAATGGATTTACTATGGGAGCATATAAGGTATATACAATTCGAAAAAGAGGCTCAAACAAACCTTCAAACAGGTGTGAAGGCACAAAAAAGTCTTAACCTTTTAAAAACTTATGCTTATAACCTATAAGCTTGCTCACTTTTTTCATTTCTTCTTCTCTGCTTCCTTCGACGTCGTTTTCTTCTCCTTTAGTAAGCGTTATTTCCATTAATTTCGCTCCAAACTCTTTTTTAAATTTTAAAGCGGTTCCTAAAAAAGCTATACAATCATCGGGATGGGCGGTAACCATTAGAACTCTCATCAAAATTTATAGTAAATAACATTTAAAAAAGGATTTCAACTTTTAATCTCCAGCGGACAGCTCCCCTTATTTTACTTTTTTTCCACCCACCGTCTAAAAGGTTTATTTTTCCTTCCTTCTTAAAATTAAAACTTTTAAATGAAAGTCCTCGTAGTCGGAAAAGGCGGAAGGGAACACGCTATAGCTTGGAAAGTAGCCCACAGTCCATTGGTAAAAGAGGTTTACATAGCACCGGGAAATGCGGGTACTTCAAAAGTTGGAAAAAATATTCCTATTTCGCCCACCGATGTGGAAAACTTGGTTAAATTTGCCAAAGAGGAAAAAATAGACCTAACAATAGTTGGTCCCGAAGATCCCCTAGCCAAAGGGATAGCGGATATCTTTCAAAGGGAAGGATTAAAAATATTTGGTCCCACCCGGGATGGTGCAAAATTGGAAGCTTCTAAGGTTTTTGCAAAAAAATTTATGGCTAAATACGGAATACCCACAGCCCGTTACGGCACTTTCGATACCCCTCAGGAGGCTAAGGAGTTTATAAAACAGATTGGGGATAGGGTCGTAGTTAAGGCGGACGGACTGGCGGCGGGAAAGGGGGCGTTTGTTTGCCAAAGCGTGGAAGAAGCCCTCAAGGTTGTAGACGACCTTATGGTTAAAGGAATTTTGGGCGAAGCGGGAAAAAGGGTAGTTGTAGAGGAATTTTTGGAAGGAGAAGAAGCCTCCTACATGGTAATGGTAGATGGAACCCAATATGTACCTTTGCCCACTTCTCAAGACCACAAAAGGCTTTTGGATAGTGATAGGGGACCCAACACGGGTGGAATGGGAGCTTACTCCCCTACGCCGGTTATAGATAAAGAAACCGAAGATAGGATTAGAAGGGAAGTTATAGAAAGAACCTTAAAAGGTTTGGTGGAGGAAGGAATCCACTACAGGGGTTTTCTATATGCCGGTTTAATGCTCACCAAAGAGGGACCCAAAGTTTTGGAATTCAACGTACGCTTGGGAGACCCCGAAGCCCAACCCATTCTAACGAGGATTGAAAGCGATTTAGTCCAACATATTGTAGAGATTTTAGAGGGTAACATCAAAGGGGTTGGAATAAAAGTTTCCCCTAAATGGGCTTTGGGGGTTGTCGTAGCCTCCAAAGGTTATCCCCAAAAACCCGAAACGGGCAAAGTTATAGAGGGGCTACAGGAGGTTGAAAAACTCGACAATGTGGTTGTTTTTCATGCGGGAACGAAAAGGGAGGGAGATAAAATCCTTACCGACGGAGGAAGGGTTTTGACAATAGTGGGATTGGGAAGCAATTTAAGGGAAGCCAAAGAGAGGGCTTACACCGCGGTCGAAAAAATTAACTTTGAAGGTATGCAATACCGTAGAGACATAGGGGATAAGGCCTTTAAATATTTAGGGTGATTTTTAAACTCTTTATCTTTCTTTTTACTTTTAAAGTTTTAATTGTTATGGATGCCTTTCCTAAAAGCCTGGAAACCAGAAAAATGAAAGAGAAGAAAAGAGAGAGAAAGAAAAAGCCCTGCGACTTTGAAAATTTACTATACGACCTTAAGAATGAACTCTTGGAGAGATATAAAAATGCCAATACCCCATTTCCCAAATACGAAATAGAGGAGTTGGCTAAACTCTTTGCCTGCGAATACGTAGATGTTGTTAAAGTTTTGCTATATCTGGAAAACAGCGGAATGGTAGCCATTGAAGGTAAAAACGACCTACCAATGAGAGAATGGAAGGTGGAAGTTCAACCCCTTATTTTGGATTTAATTTTTGACAAATATAACTTTTAATGTAAAGTGGTAATTTTCAATCTACTTTGGGGTATCCTTAAGGATTTTTTCCAAAGGGGTTACACCTACCACGCCTCTGCGGTGGCCTTTTCCTCTTTTTTAACCCTTAATGCCTTCGTAGTTTTTTTGGGAACCATTTTAAAGTATGTACCCAATAAGTCGGCCTTGGAAAGCAAAATTTACGAGATTTTTCCCAATATCTCCCGAGAAATTGTGGATACCGTAATAAAATCGGTTGAAAACCTTTCGGTGGAAACTCAAATAGTGACACTGCTTTTGGTTATTTTCTTTATAGGAAACTTTTTGAGAACTATGGAGATAGCCTTTGCCCACATAGCGGAAACAAAACCCCGAACCATTCCTTGGATTAATTATCTATTTCCAATAATTTTCGGGTTTTTATTATTGTTTTACGGATTTATTGATGTTTTTTTTGGGATATTCCTCAAAGTTTTGGGTAACTTTAGCCTTATGTACCCCTTTGTTGTGAAACTATTTTTAAAACTTAAACTTCTGATAGATTATTTGATATTTCCTTTGGGGATTTTGGTATTTTACCTTTTGATATCTCCCGTTAGAGTTACTTTAAGGGTAACCTTTGCGATATCTTTTATCCTAACCTTACTATTGAATCCCCTAAAGGGGATATTTACTTGGTATTCTACCCACTTTTTGTTAAAGAATTTGGTTTTAACCCCCTTTGCGGGAATTTTAGTTTTTCTAATTTGGATATATACGGTTTCCCTTTTTATTCTCTTGGGGTATAGGATGATACTCCTAGTCCAAAGTGGTAATAAAAAAGGGAAACCCTAAGCGGTTAACATAATTTCAATAGTGCGGGGGACAAGTCTTTTTAAAACGTCTAAGTTGTATCCCCCTTCAAGAGCAAACAAAACAGGAATTTCCAGTTCCCTTGATAAGAGTACAATAGTTTCTACTATAAATTCCACCCCTTTGTCGGTAACGTTTAGACCCGTTAAGGGGTCTTCTTGGTGCAAATCGTAACCCGCGGATACCAACAGGAATTGGGGTTTATAGCCTTTTACCGCGGATACCAAGGTTTCCCCATAGGCTTGTCTGTAAAGTGTGTCGCCAGCTCCAAAGGGCATAGGCAGATTCAGGGTTGTTCCCAAACCTTCGCCCACTCCCCTTTCTTCCGCCGAGCCGGTCCCGGGATAGAAGGGGTATTGGTGGGTTGAAAAGTAAAAGACCCTGCCCTCGGTATAAAAGGAGTGCTGTGTTCCATTTCCGTGGTGGGCGTCAAAGTCCACAATAAAGACCCTTTCCAATCCTTTTTCCAAGAGATAGTTAGCCCCTATGGCTACATTGTTAAAAATGCAAAAGCCCATAGCTTTGGCGTATTCCGCGTGATGTCCCGGCGGGCGCAAGGCACAAAAGGCCCCCTCAATATCCCCTTCAAGCAAAAGATCTATAGCGGATATTACACCCCCGACCGCCAAGGAGGCCACTTCAAAGGTGTATTCGTTGTAGTAGGTATCGGGGTCAAACCACCCCTCACCCGCGCGGGAGGAATATATCACCTCCTCCACATATTGGGGGTCGTGGTTTAGGGATATAAGCTCCGCATGCGCGGGGAAAGGTTTTATAAGTTCCACCTTGGAAAGGAGTCCCTTTTCCGACATACCCTCCTCTATCGCCAAAAGTCGGTATTTGCTTTCGGGATGGTTTTCCCTATGGTGGAGCAAAAATCTTTCATCATAAACAAAACCGACCTTCATAGGAAATTATTTAAACCTTTCAAAACTATTGGTATTTCAGTATTTTCCGATATTTCCATGGACTAGTCTATAATCTTGTAATATGTGTACCGAATGCGGTTGCGGATTGCCCGACAAACACGGGCATCCCGAAAGGGAAAATAAAAAAGAAGTTCAAGTTTTAAAAAAAATCTTAGAAAAAAACGACCACCAGGCTTCCCATAATAGGGAGCACTTTGACAAATATGGAATACTGGCAATAAATCTAATGTCTTCCCCCGGGGCGGGTAAAACTTCTCTGTTGGAAAAAACCATAGAGTTACTTAGGGACAAATATCGCATAGGGGTTATAGAAGGGGATTTAGAAACCGAAAGGGACGCGGAAAGGGTTAGGAAAAAAGGGGCTTACGCTTACCAAATAACGACGGGGCAAACTTGCCACTTGGATGCCTTTATGGTTCACAAGGGACTCCACCACCTACCTTTGTCCAAATTGGACATCGTTTTTGTAGAAAATGTTGGAAACCTCGTATGTCCCGCCTCCTTTGATGTGGGAACCCACTTAAATGTGGTCCTCCTCTCGGTTCCCGAAGGGGACGATAAACCCGCCAAGTATCCCGTTATGTTTGAAAAGGCCGACCTTTTTTTAATAACAAAGGCCGATTTACTCCCCTACTTTGACTTCGATGTAGACCGATGTATTAAGGAATTCAGGGATATAAACCCCAATGCGGACATTATCCTTCTCTCTGTAAAAAGCGGCGAGGGTCTAAGCAGGTGGATCAACTGGCTAACCCAAAAAGTTGAGGAGAAAAAAAGAAACTTTGCAGGGGTGCAAAATGGATGGTAGGGAAAACTTAAAAACCTTGGTAGAAGTGGTTGAAAAAAATTTTTCCGAGGAAGACTTTGAAATCCTATCCTCCTTTTTTAAAGCCTTTGCCCACCCTTTGAGATTGAAAATGTTACTAATCCTTTATACCGCCAAGGATAAAAAGGTTTGTGTGAGCAATCTCGTAGACCTTTTGGGTGTATCCCAACCCAATGTGTCCCAACATCTCTTCATCTTGAGAAGTGCGGGTATTGTGGAGTGCCAACGGGAGAAGAACTTCGTTTGCTATTCTCTCCGTTCGGAGTTGGCGGAAAAAATTTTACAACTGGTGTTGGAAGAAAGAAGGTGTCTCGCGGAAAAGAAAGATTAAATTAACTCCCAAGGCCCTAAATTACGGGCCTTTTCCCTTTTCTTAACCTCTATTCCCCACCGTTGGAGTTCTTTTAAAATCTCTTGAACTGTTTTGGAAACCAAGTTTTGAACTAAGGGGGTTAGTTTCAGTCCCGTTTCCAAAGATAAAGGTTGAACCCCAAAAACGGTGATATTTTTTATAGGTTTTCCCTTTATTTCAAACCAGGCTAAAACTTCTTGAATGCCCGCCTCGTGTCCGCTAACCTTCCTTTTAAAGTAGGCTTTTACCTCATTATCCCTAAGAACGAAAAAAGTTCCGGGAGCCGCCTTTCCATCTATCGCATCGGCGATAATAAGTTTTTCCACACCCTGGAGAAAGTTAAGCAAATCCCACCCGAGGGTTCCCCCATCGATAATCCTTATTTGGGGGCTAAAGTCATACCACTTTACGAGATGTTGAACAACCCTAACTCCAAAACCTTCGTCGGAAAGCAGTATATTTCCCACGCCGAGAACCGCTATAGGAGAATTTTCATCGCCGAAAATCATTAGTTTAGTTCCTCCTTACAAACACTCACGGGGTTTCCTCAAACTCCTCGGGAAACAGCTCCTTAAAAAGCTCCAAGGTTTTTTTTGCCTCCTCGGGGTCTATCTTTTCCATAGCAAACCCGACGTGGATTAAAACGTAATCTCCTACCTGCAAAGGTTCATTTAAAAGCATTGTGGAAACTTTTCGTTTTACACCGAAAGTTTCCACCACGGCGGTTTTTGAAACCTCGTCTATTTCCACCACGCGGGAAGGAATAGCCAAGCACATGTCAAAACTAATATAGTAGTTCACATGGGAAAGGGAAAAGGTTAGGGATTATTCTCTAACTTTGATGGGTTTAATGAATGCCAATCCCCTTTTGGGGGAAATAAGGAGTGCTTTGATAGATCTCTTGGAAAAGGGGGAGCCCTATACCATATATTCCAACAAACTCCCTACAACCTTGGAAGATAGGTATTTTTTGCAAGATGTTTTGGGAAAGGACGATTGGTTTATGTATGAAAAGGTTCTCCATACAAAGACTGTAGCCTTTAACACTTTAATTCCCGGCGTTTGGATTGAGGTAGTTTTTTCCGAAAGAAATCCCGTGGAACCCATCCTTGAAATGGTGCAGGTAAATTGGAGTCCCCCCGTTTTTACCATTCCCAAAGAGGATGCCCAAAAATGTTTTAAGAAATTTAACGAAGATATTGAGGAGTACAAAAACTACGTAACCCCTTTTGCCAAAGAGTTGGCCAAAGCCTACGAAACCTTCCTAAAAACGGGGGAAGGGTCTATCCTTGAAGACCCTCAAGGGGTTGCAAACCTTATAACCTACCTTATTACGGAATCGGAGCTAATTTTGGAAAACAAAAAGAGTGGTGAAAAGATAGTCTCCTCCAACTATTACGGGATATGGATAGGCTACAACCCCGAGGGTACACCTATAAGGCTTTTTATAGGCGATTTCCCAAAAATCTTGAAACCTAAAAAGGAGGATTTGAAAAAAGCTATAAACCTATTGGAGAGAAGAAGAAAACAAATTCTACCAAAATACACCAACAGGGTTAATTTACCCCTTCTTTAACCCCCGCTAACGGGTGGGATTATCGCCACCACATCCCCCTCTTTTAGTTCACCTTCATAGTATTCTCCATTAACCGCAAAGCGGCTAATGTCAAAGTACTTAGCCCCTTTGGGGTATTTGTTCTTAAGCAAAACTCTAAGCTCTTGAGTGGTCTTTCCCGTAAACTTAACCGTCTCGCCGTTCTTTTCCGTTATATCTCTGAGTACCGCAAAGTAAAGCACTTTTACTTCCATGAGAGCTTAAGAAAATTCTATCCTTACGATGCACGAGTTCTCCATAGTTTCATCGTTAATGGCGCTGATAGAGGACTTTGCCCGAAAACACAACGCCCAAAAGGTTACCAAGGTGGTGGTTGGAGTGGGGGTTTTATCGGGAGTGGAGCCCGACCTTTTAAAAATAGCCTTTGACACCTTTAAAGAAGGGACTATTTGCGAAGAAGCGGAATTGGTTTTGGAAATAGAAAAGGTGACGGTAAAGTGTACCGATTGCGGTAAGGAAAGTCAACCGGAAGGTAGATTTTCCCGTAAATGTTCCCACTGCGGTTCTTTGAATACCGAAATTGTCAAGGGGCAAGATTTACAACTAAAGAGTTTGGAATTTGAGGTTGAAGATTAAAGTTTTTTCTTTTTAGCTTTTTTAAATTACAAAATTTGTGATGAAAAAAGTTAGACAGCCCGCCGTAGCGGGAACTTTCTATCCGGCGGAAAGGGATGAACTGTTAGCCCTTATAAATTTCGTATGCGGAGAGCCTTATGTGGGGGAGAAGATAAAGGCAAAGGCCGTTTTAGTCCCCCACGCGGGTTACATATATAGCGGAAAAACCGCCTGTGAGGTTTACAAAAGAATAGAAATCCCTCCGAGGGTTGTCCTTTTGGGACCAAACCATACCGGTTTGGGTGCACCCGTGTCGGTCTACAGCGGGGACTCTTGGGTAACTCCCCTCGGGGAGGTGGAGATTGATAGGGAAATAAGGGATAAACTTACCAAGTTTTACGGTTTTTCCTTAGACGAAGATGCCCACAAATTTGAACACTCCTTGGAGGTTCAATTGCCGTTCCTCCAAGTTTTTGCCGAAAGGGAGTTTAAGATAACACCTATAGTGTTAAGCCTTCTCCGTTACGAAGATGCCCTTTATGTAGCAAATCAACTTTCCAAGGTTCTTTTCCCTTACAGGGATGAAACCTTAATAGTTATCAGTTCCGATATGTCCCACTATATTCCCGCAGAAAAGGCTAAGGAACTGGACTCTCTGGCTATAGAGTGCATGCAAAAAATGGATACCGCCTGTTTATACGAAAGGGTCTTTAGGTATCAAATATCCATGTGCGGAATAATTCCGGCGGTTGTCGGCATAGAGGTTGCCAAAAATTTGGGAGCAAAGGAGGGAAAGCTTATCGATTACACCAACAGCGGCCAAACCACCGGGGATTACTCCAACGTTGTAGCCTACGCGGGAATGATTTTTGTTTAAAAAGTGCAAAGTAAAGGGGAGATGGATACCTTAGGACAATTCCAGCGATGGGCTATCTTTTATAACGGAATCGTTTGGGGAACTTTGGCTATTATTATTTCTTTATCCTTCTTTTTCTGCGAATTTTATCCCTCTAGATGCAAAAAACTGGTTGAAAAATTCGGCCAATGTTTTATTTTCAATGTCTTTTCAAGAAAAAAGCGATAATATGATTTTTTCAAATGAAAGGTTACTGTTTAGTTTTTATAACAACCCCTGTGGATAAAGGGGAAGAGATAGCCAACTACATAGTTGAAAAGAAACTCGGTGCCTGCGTTAATGTAGTAAAGGAGGTTAAATCTCTCTACTGGTGGAATGGTAACATAGAAAACGACAGGGAGAGTCTTCTGATAGTAAAAACTTCGTTGGAAAAATTTCCCAAACTGGCCGAGGAGGTTAAAAAAATCCACCCTTACACGGTACCGGAAATTATAGCCCTTCCCGTTATAGGTGGTAACGGGGACTATCTCAACTGGATAGACGAAAGTCTCCGGTAACCAGGGGGAGGTTAAAGGTTGTTTTTTGGCTTCTTTAAAAAGAAAAGGGAAAAAATTTCCTTTGATAGCAAAAATTTAAAAACATTGGAGGAAATATTACCTTTTAAAGTTAAAATGTTGGGGAACAAGGGAAAATATATTTTAAATTTCTACATTCCCGAGGTGGATAAGTGGGTTAGTAACATACTTTTGGTGGATAAAGACGAATTTTTTCTTTCCCACGAACCGGAAGATAAAAAAATAATCTTTTTGGCGGAAGATAAAAATATAGCCATAGAGCATACATTTACCGCTCAAAACCTTTGGGATTTGGTTTTACATCTATCCAAGTTTTACGAAAATATAAGAAAGCTCTATTTTTACGCACTAAAAACTCAACTTTATGGGGAAATAGATAGGATTTTTAAACTTTTGAGGGAATTAAAACTCCGAAAAGATCCGAAATTGTGTGCGGAAATTTTCGCGAAACTTGAAAAGATAAGGATAGAAGATGAAAACAATTACCGCATTTTGAGAAAGCAACTCGTCAAAGAATGTGAAAAGATAGTGGAAAATTTAACCTCGGATGGAGAAATTCAAAAAGGTTATAACGGCTGACGGTTCTTTTACCTTCTATCATCCCCTTTTCGGGGAATCCTATCACAGCATAAGCGCGGGGGCGATAGGAGAGAGTTTAAAAAAATTCCTCTTACCCTCCAACCTCCTTTGGAAAGCCAAAAGGCAAAAGGAAATATACCTCCTTGAGGTTGGTTTCGGACTGGGCTACAACTTAACGGTTACCGCGGTAAAACTGAAAGAGGTCCGTCCCAATCTGAAAATCCACTATTTCGGTTTGGAATACCAAATAGTTCCCCCTATAGGGGAATTAGAACTTCCCTCTCCCTATGAAGGGTTTCACGAAAAACTTAGAGAAAATCTCTTAAAAAAAGAAAAAACTTCCTTTGAAATAGAAAATGTATCGGTAAACCTTCTTTTGGGCGATGCGAGGAAAAGGATAAAGGAATTGGGTAATTTAAAATTTGACGCCATATACCACGACGCCTTTTCTCCAAAAAGAAATGCGGAATTGTGGACCCTGGAATTCTTAGCTCTCTTAAAGGAGATTATAAAAGAAGAGGGCTTTTGGGTAAGCTACTCAACCGCCCTGCCTGTGAGAAGGGCTCTGTGGGAATTGGGATTTAAAATCTTTAACACCAAACCGGTGGGAAGGAAAAGTCCCGGCACCGCGGCGACTCTAAAGGGAACACCCGCTGGCGATACCGTCTACCCCCTTTCCGAAAAGGAGGTAAAAAAGATTTTAACTTCTCCCAAGGCGGTTCCCTACAGGGATCCTTGCCTTTGCCTCCCCAGGGAAAAAATTTTGGAAAACTATCTGAATACTATTGGAAACAATAGTAAACGGGAAACTTAAAACCACTTTCAAACAGTTTTTCCTTTATTTCCCCAAAATCCACCCATACCTTGGCACCGCTTACTTTTTTAACGGTTAATCCTATAACTTCGTTTTTACAGCCTTGTCTAAGGCGGGAAAGTTTCAAAAGTCGGATACGATTTTTTCCATCCCAAATTTGAAGAAAGGGATTGTAGGGCAACCTTTGGTCGTTTACCCTTAAATAAATGGAGACCTCCTTAGGTTTAAAGTTTGTTAAAGTCTCATACAGTTGAGCGTAAAAACTTAAGAAATCGTCGTCGGTTACATCAATTCTAAAAAAGCCCCCGCCGGTGTATCCCTTTATAACCGCTTTGAAGGTGCCACCCCACTGCGTTATTTGCAAACTAACCCCTTTAGGGGAGAGCTCTTCTACCAACATCTTGTAAGGTTGGGGAAGGTCTATTTCCCCCGCAAAAAGGACGATTGAAAAAAAGAAGGAAAATAAAATCCGCATAAGTTTAAATTTAGCCTTCCTCTTCCGCCTCGGAAAAATCCCTTTTTAGGGCTATTTTACCCGTCCTTATCATCTCCTTAATTCCGAAGGGTTTCACCAATTCTATAAAGGTTGAAATCTTACTTCCATCCCCCGAAAGTTCTATGGTGTAGCTGCTGGGGGATACATCGACGATTTTTCCACCAAAAATTTGTGCCAAGCGAAAAACCTCATCTTTTGCCCTCTGACTTCCGAGGTTTACCTTTACGAGCAGGAGTTCCCTCTCTATGTGGGGGAGGTCGGTAAGGTCTCTAACTTTTATTGTGCTTATAAGTCTTCTCAGTTGCTTCACCACTTGTTCTATAACTCTTTGGTCACCCTCCACGACTATGGTCATTCGGGACAGTCCCTTTTCGTGGGTCTCTCCAACCGAGAGGCTTTCTATGTTGTAACCTTTACCCGCAATCAGGGTTACTATGCGGGACAAAACCCCGTGTTCGTTCTGAACTATAAGGTCAATTACATGTTTTCTTACCTTACCTTTGGGTATCTTCCTAAACTTGGGAGCGGTTACCACCTTTAGCCCTTCATCCCTTCCTATGGTGTCGGCCATAGGGATTAGTTTAAACAAGGCCTCCGCACCAAATTGGTGAACAACCTTTAGTTTTTTCTATTCCCTTTTTCGGAAAATAGGTAAGCATGGAAACCTTTTTGGCGTTTTTAATTTTTATAGGTATTCTCGTTTTAGTCCACGAGTTTGGGCATTTTGCAATGGCCAAAGCCTTCGGTGTCGGGGTGGAAGTTTTTTCCATCGGTTTTGGTCCCCCTATTGTTAGAAAAAAACTGGGTGAGACCGTCTATCAGATAGCTCTATTGCCGTTGGGAGGTTTTGTAAAACTCCATGGAGAAGAGGATAGCGAGGAATCCCGCAAAGATCCCCGTTCTTTCTACGCCAAACCTCCTTGGCAGAGGATACTGATTGCCTTCGGGGGACCCCTCTTTAATTTCCTCTTTGCGGTATTGGCCTTTTGGTTTGTTTACCTCCAACCGCAGCCTATCCCCAAGTATCTACTAAATCCCCCGAAGGTTGAATATGTATACCCCTCTTCCCCCGCCCAAAAGTTGGGGCTGAAAAGGGGGGACCTAATCTTGGAGGTAAACGGAGAGCCTACCAGAAATTGGCTTGAATTGGAAAAACTTCTTAGGGAGAATGCGGGAAAGGAGGTAACCCTTACCGTTTTGAGGGATGGCAAAAAAATAACCCTAAAGGTTAAACTTTCTTATGAAATTCTCTCAAAAGGTTTGGGAATTCTTCCGCTACTCCCCCCAAAGGTGGGAGAAGTTCAAGAGGGTTCCCCCGCTTGGCAGGTAGGACTGAAAAGGGGAGATCTCATAGTGGCGGTCAATGGAAAGAAGGTTGAAACTTGGTGGGATTTAAAGAGAATGGTTCAAAGCTCCGAAGGTAAACCTTTAAAACTCCTCATAAAGCGCGGGGAAACTTTAAAGGAAATAACCCTAATCCCCAAACCCGTAAAGCTTTCCAACGGAAAAACCGCCTATATAGTGGGAATAAAGGTAGAAACCGAATATGTTTACAAAAAACTTTCACCTCTACAAGCCCTTAAAAAGGCTGCCGAACAAACCCTATTTTTGACAATCCTTACCTTAAAAGTTATAAAGGGATTGATTGTCGGCGAGGTTTCCTTCAACACCTTGGGGGGACCCTTGTCTATAGCCGGTTTTGCGGGGGAAGCGGCTAAGCTGGGACTGGTAGCCTTTGTTTCCGCAATGGCAAGCCTTTCCGTTCAATTAGGACTTTTTAACCTCCTTCCCCTACCCCTCCTAGACGGTGGACTCATTTTACTTTTCCTCGCCGAGTGGGTGAGGGGAAAACCCCTGCCTCCCAAGTTTAAGGAGTGGTGGATAAAAGTTGGAGTTGTAATAATAATCACGCTAATGGTCTTCATATTTACCCAAGACATAATTAGATTTATTACGACGGGAAAACTCATCCCGTCGCCTTAAATTTCTCTACTAGCTATGGTACTTTTGGAAGTTAAAAACCTAACGGTCTTTTATCCCAATTCCCTTTCCCCCGCCTTGGATAGGGTTTCGTTCCAACTCAAAAAGGGAGAGATTTTTTGTATCGTAGGCGAAAGTGGGAGCGGAAAGTCCACCCTTTTAAGGGCTATTGCGGGATTGCTTCAACCGGGTTGCAAAGTGGAGGGAGAGGTAACCTTTAAAGGAGAAAAAATATCTTCCCAAAGGGGGTTGGAAAAATTTTTGGGCAAAGAGGTGGGTTTTATCTTTCAGGAACCTTCCGCCTACCTTGATCCCCTTTTTAAGGTCGGCAACCAAATAGAGGAAACTTGTCTCTCCCACTTTCCCAACCGCAATTGTAGGGAAAAGACTTTAAACGCCTTGAGGTATTGCGGATTTTCCAACACCGTGGAGGTTTACGAAAAATATCCCCACCAACTTTCGGGGGGACAGAAACAGAGGGTAAGCATAGCGGATGCGGTTGTAAATAACCCTTCACTCCTATTGGCGGATGAACCGACCTCCTCTTTGGACGTTTCCACCCAAAAGGCGGTTTTGGAACTTTTTTTAAAACTAAAAAGGGACGGCAAGGCTGTTTTAATGGTTACCCACGACTTTGGGGTGGTTTGGGAAATCGCGGACCGAGTTTTGGTTATAAAAGAGGGAAAAAAAGTGGAGGAAGGAAGTGTTTTTGAGATATATGGGAATCCCCGCCACCCCTACACCCGAAAATTGGTAGAAATTTTTAAAAAGCTTTCACTTTTTTAGAAGTTTTTTCAGTTCCCCAAAAGGGGATTGGGCGGTTTGGGAATCTTCCAACTCTATACCCCTGCAATCGGGGTGGCAAAGGGGTTTGTAGGGAAGGTCCAAAAGTATCTGTTCCCTAATAAGTTGCGTTAGATTTAGAATGTTCCCCTCAAGGGAATAGGTATTTAAGTCGCTCTCGCGTAGGTGTTCCCTTTCCTCATACCCACTTTGGGCAAAAACGGTATGCTCACCCCCGAGATCTTTGGAGAAGACCTCCAAACAGCGGGAACAGGTTAGATCTATGTTTCCTATTATGGTGTAGTTTACCTTGTAACCTTCCCCACGGGGGTTTTTGATTATGTAAACCTCTACCTTTACGGGCGAGTTAATCTCTCCTACATCGGCCGGAATCTTCAGCTCTTCGGGGGTAAACTCGTATTGGGCTCTAAAGTATGGTTGTTTCTCCTTTTCGAAAATCCTTTTAAGGTCTAACTTTATCTCTTTCATTTTTAACCTCCTCAAGTCTTTAAAATTAAAGTAGAATTTCCAAGCCGATGGAGGCTTATAATT
>DTXZ01000081.1 GCA_012962155.1 Aquificales bacterium | reverse complement strand
TTTCTTTCTCCCCCAAGGTAGATATGCGGAGTTTTTCCAGTCCGAGCCCGCCCAAAGGCGGGAACTAATCGTTTCCCTTTTGGATTTGGACATTTACAAAAGATTGGGAGAGGGGATAAAGGAGGAATGGGAAGAGGTTTCCAAAGAGATTGCCAAGATAGAGGGAGAACTAAAGGCGTTGGAGGAATACACCCCCGACCAAAGGAGGAGATTTGAAGAAGAAAAACAAACCTTACAAGAAAAAAAACAAAACCTAGAAAAACTCTTGGAGGAAACCCGCAAAAAACTAAACGAATTTAAGGAACTGGAGAAACTTTACCGACAAAAGGAGGAATTGGAAAAGCGGTGTAAAATCCTTGAGGGTGGAGAGTATCCTACCCTCAAGGGGAAAGTAGAGAGTCTAAGACCTTTGCGGGAGCTTTTACCCCTCTTGGAAAGGTATCGGGATAGGTCTGAAGAGGTTGAAAAGCTCCATAGGGAGAAAGAAAATCTAATAGAGACCATAAAGAGGTTAAAGGAAAAACTTAAAACTGTCCAAGGTGAACTTGAAAAACTAAACCAAAGCTGGGAAGGGCTTAAAAACCGCCAAAGGGAGGTGGAGAATCTTAAGAAACTTTTAGGGGTTTTAGACTCGCTTGAACCCCAGTTTAGGGAACTTAAAAAGTTAAAGGGGGAGCTCCAAACCCGTAAAGAACGTCTAAAGGATAAAGAGGAGGAGTTAAGGAAAGTAGCAAAAGGGCTAAAACGGTTGGAAGAAGAACTTTTAAAAACCTCCCAAAGTTTGGAGCAACTCAAATATTCACCCGAAAGGGAGGCTCAAGTTAGAATCCTACTCGAGAGGGCAAAGGAAAAAGGGGAGCTACGGGCAAAGTTCCAAAGGCTAAAGGATACCCTTAGGAGGTTAGAAGGGGAAATAATCTCCCTAAGAGGGGAGGTTAAAAAAGGGGAGGAGGAGATAAAGGAGTTAGAAAACCTTTTAAAGGGCAAAGAAAGGGAGTATTCCATCTATCTTCTCACCAAAGACCTGAAAGAAGGCGACCCCTGTCCGATATGCGGAAAACCCCTAACCGATTTAAAAATCCGCGTAGGCGGGGAGATAAACTTTGATGAAATTAAGAAACTGCAGGAAAAAGGGGAAGTTCTAAGGAAGACTTTGGAGGAAGAGAAACGCAAACTCCAAGCCTTGGAGGTAAAAAGGGAGGAAGTTCTTGGCCTACTAAAGGAGACCGAACAAAAACTTTCCCAGCTTGAGGAAGTTCCTTCCGAAAGCGAACTAGAGGAGAAACTTTCAAACCTCTTAACCCAAAAGGGAAAAAGGGAAGAATTGGAAAAACTGCTAAAGGAGTTAGAGGAGAAGAAAACCGCCCTGGCTTCCCGAAAGGCTTCCCTTGAAGGAGAGATAAACTCGGAAAGGCAAGCCCTTGAAAGGGACAAGAAAGACCTTACCAATAGGTTAAAGGAGGTCAAACAAACCCTAAGGGGTATTTACCAAAGTTTCAATCTCAAACCTCGGAAGGACAAAAATCCTTTTCTGCACCTCAAGGAGGTTTTAAACGAAAAAATTTCCTCCTTTGAGAGGAAGAAAGAGGAACTTTTAAACCTCCTAACCCAAAAGGAGAAAGAGGTAAGCCGGCTTTCCACCGCCTTGGAAGATAAGGAGAAGCTCCTGCACGAGACGGAGGAAAAAATAGCCAGCCTACTTAAAGAGTTAGACATCCTAAAAGAGGAGATGACCCAAAAGGGGTGGAAGGGGGAAGAACCCTACCTTCTTCTGGAGAGACTAAAAAACCTTCCCAAACTGGAGGAAAAACTTAAAAAACTGGAGGAACAAATTTCGGTAGTTAAAGCACAGTTAAAGGAACTAAAAGAAAAACTAAGGGGGATAGACCCCGAAAAGCTCAAAGAGATACCCGCTTTGGAGCAAGAACTAACCTCTTTTGAAGGGGAACTCTCCCAAACCTTAACCCGTTTGGGTTTTGTAAAGGAAAAACTGAAGGAGTTTGACCAAAAATTGAAATTAAAAGCCCGTTTGGAAGAAAAATTAAACCAACTCCGCCAAAGAGAGGCGCTATTAAAAACTTTAAAAGAAGACTTTCGCTCCGACCGTCTTATAGACTTTGTCGTAAACCGTGCGGTGGAAGAGATAGTAACCTTGGCGGGCGAATATCTGTTTAACCTCTCGCAGAGGTATAGGTTTGTAAATCGGGGAGGGGAAATTCTTGTTTTGGACCTCTTTGAAGAGGTGCAAAGGAGCGTTAAAACCCTCTCGGGTGGGGAGACCTTTTTGGCTTCCCTATCGTTTGCTTTGGCTTTAGGCGACTACGTAGGTTCGGGCGGAGGGGTTGAAAGTCTCTTTATAGACGAGGGTTTTGGAACCTTAGACAAAGAGAAACTGGAAAAAATAGGGGAATTGTTTGAAAAACTAAAACTTTCCCTCAACAAGGTGGTTGGGGTGGTAACCCACTTAGAGGAATTGGCGGAATACTTTGACCAAAGGATAGAGGTTATTCCTTCGGCGGAAGGGTCCAAAATAAGGATTATATTGTGAAACTATGGAGATTAACGAAAAAACGAAGGTGGAAGAGCTTTTAAAAGCCTGCGGTCGGATGGAAGAGTTTTTCGCCCAGAGGGGTATGTATTGCAAAACCTGTAAAGGTAGGGTAAATTGCACCCTGAAAAAGGTTGCCTATTACTACGGACTGCTGCCGTTGGAAAGTTGGATTGAAGAGGTAAGGAGTTACTACAAGAAGGTTTGCCAGAAACCCAAAGTGGTTAAATCGCCTTCGCGCTAACAAACTCTTCCCTTTTGCACTTTTTTATCAGGTAATCTCTCAATTGGTGATTTAATCGGTGGTTACCTTTGAAGGAGAAAATTTCGCCCACAACCCTACCGCCGATAAGGTAAATATCCCCTATAAGGTCTAAGAGTTTGTGGTAGGCCGGTTCGGCGCTGTAAACCAAGTATTTCAAATCGTAGGAAAGGGGGAGGGTGTTTACCGGATTGCCACCCTTCCCTAAGGAGGCTATCCACAAAGAGGGGATATCTTCCATTCGGCAAAAGGTTCTCGCACCTATAAGGGCTTCCGTGGGAGTTCCCAAATATTCTACCCTTTTGAGGCCGATATAGGGAAAGTATCCTTCAAAGGCAAATTTTTCACCTTCGAAAGGTTTTACCCTAAGAAAATTTCCGTTGGGCCTTATTTCAAATTCCTCCTTTATAACAAATAACGTTTGGTAATGGTCCAAGGCTTCAAAGCCTACCCTTTTGAATTCTTCATAAAATACCTTGGCGCTACCGTCGGTTATCGGAATCTCGTTACCTCGCCGAAATTCTACAACAGCACTGTCTATTTTTAGCAAATAAAAGGTGGCCATTAAGTGTTCAACCGTTTTTATCACCACCCCATCTTTGCCCAAATCGGTACTGGCCAAAGTATTTACCACAAAGCGGTGCAAGGCGGGTATTTCAATCCCGTCTTTGTAAAAAAAAATCCCCTTACGGGAAGAGGGATGGACGGATATTTTGGAAACTTCTCCGGTGTGAATTCCTATACCTTCAAAGGTTACGCTATCTTTTAACGTTTTTCCCTTTAAAACCATTCAGTTCCTCCCTTAGCTCCCTTGCCAATATCTCCGTATTGGGGCGGGAAGGTATAAAGGAAACTTTAAAACCTCTCCCCTCTATCGCCCCGGCGGTAGTTTTTCCTATCGCTACTATTATCTTTGTATCCAACAACTCTTTCCGATTTTGCAAATTTTCCAAAAGAGATATAAATGTTGATGGGCTTGTAAAAATTGCTATATCAGCCTTTTTAACCTCCCTTTCAACCACCGAAAGGGGATACTTTATAAAAACCGTCTTGTAGACGGGCAGAACTTTTAAGAAAAATCCAAATTCCTCAATGCGGTGAATATCCTTTATGTAGTCCTTTGGGGTAATTGCCAAAATCTTCCCTCTTTTGAGTTGGCCTTTTCTTGCCAACTCAACGAGCTCTCTTGAAGAGCTTTTTAAAACCTTAAAGGGTTTTAGGTTCCATTTCCTAAGCTCCTCAGCGGTTTTCTCCCCAACCGTAACAACCCTTACGGAGGGAGGAATTTCTTCCACCTTCTTGAGAAAAAACCTCACCCCCCTTTTACTTCCAAAGTAAAGGTAGTCAAAATCCTCCAACCGTGGGGGTGAGAACTCAAGCTCTTCAAACCCTATAAGGGGAAGGGAAACCACCTCAAACCCGAACCGTTTAAATATCTGTGTATCCTTTGGAATTTCCTCTTGCGGGCGGGTGAGCAAAACGGTGGGCATGAATTTTTAAACTTAAACCTTTAATGTCGGTAAAGGTTGGAATTCTTGGGGCTACGGGTTATACGGGGCTGGAGCTTATTCGCCTTTTGATAAATCACCCGCATATGGAGTTAGCCTTTGCGGGTTCGCAATCCTCCCGAGGTAAAAAGCTGAAAGAGGTATTCCCCTTTTTGGAGGGATTTAGAGAGGGAAACCTAACCTTGGAGGACTACGAAAATATTCCCCCCGACCTTGAACTTCTGTTTTTGGCTCTACCCCACGAGGTTTCAATGGATATTGCACCCCAACTTTTGGAAAAGGGTTTTAAGGTGGTAGACCTTTCGGGGGCATACCGCTTTAAAAACCTTCCCGATTACGAGTTTTTTTACGGCTTCAAACACACCTATCCCGAGGTTTTGCAAAAGGCGGTTTACGGACTTACGGAGGTTTTTAGGAAAGAAATTAAAAAGGCCCCTCTGGTGGCTAATCCCGGCTGCTATCCCACCGCCACCCTTTTGGCACTTTATCCCCTGCTGAAAAACCCCGACCTTCTAGAGGAGGAGACTATAAGCGTAGTGGGACTTTCGGCCGTGAGCGGTGCGGGAAGGGGTTTAAAACAGCACTTTCATTTTCCCGAAATGGCCGACAATATGTTTGCCTATAAGGTGACTATGCACCGCCATATACCCGAGATGGAGTTTATAGCCGGCAGCCTAACCCAAAGGGAAGTGAGGTTTAGATTTACCCCCGCGGTGGTTCCTATAGACAGAGGCATGCTCTCCATAGTTACCGTAAGAGTTAAAAAGACCAACCTTAGGGAGCTTTACAGGGAAACATACAAAAGTGAGGAGTTTGTAAGGGTGGTGGATTATCCCCCCAAGAGTAAGGAGGTTAGCCGAACCAACTACTGTTTCGTTTACCCCTCCTACGACGAGAGGACCCAAAAGGTGGTTATCGTTTCCGCCATAGATAACCTCGTGAAGGGGGCAAGCGGTCAGGCTTTGCAAAACGCAAACCTAATGTTGGGTTTAGACGAAGGGGAAGGGCTAAGGGGGTTAATTCCCTCCGCGGTTTAAATTTCCGCGGTTGGCAAATTTACAAACTTTATTTTCCCCCTCGGGGGGTTTAGCCTTTTTAGCTCCACCAACGATAGGCTAACGTTTGAAACAGAAAACCTCCAGAGGTTTTCCATTCCCAAATTTCCTACGGTGCATATTATTGCCCTCACTATTCCCCCGTGGGTGACCACCAGAACTTTTTTTCCCCATTGGGGAACATCGTTTAAAAAACTTTCCACCCTCTCTTGCAGCTTATCCATTGGGTCTACCCCTTGGAGGGGATTTTTTACGGGGTTTTCCAACCACTTTTGGTATTCGTTCCAATCTTCCACCTCGCGGTGGCTCTTTCCCTCCAAAATTCCATAGGAGATTTCCTTAAGTCTCCCATCAACCTTAACTTTTAAACCCAAGATGGCCGCCACTATTTGGGCTGTCTGCATAGCCCTCTTTTGGGGGGATGAAACCACTAAGTCAAATTTAAAACGCTTTAAAAACTCTCCCGCCCTTTGGGCCTGAAGTTTGCCCTCTTTTGAAAGGGGAAAGTCCAAAGACCCTTGAAATAATCCCCTCTTATTTCCCTCCGATTGGGCGTGCCTTAGCAGGTATATTTGCATAACTGTTTTAAAGTAAAGCTAAAAATTTTAAAAGCTTTTTAAAGTGTTCCTGCCCTCCTTCGGGGGGAATGTATCTGTTTTTATACTTAAGTCCCACCGCATAGCCCATTCTGTAAAACTTTAAAACCAAGTAGGTCGCTTGGGATATTTTATCTTCAAAATTACCTGCGGGGAGTTTCTCTATGTCTATTTCTACCTCCCTTATTAGGTTATCCTCTTCCAATCTTTTCGCATAGAGCTGGTGCAAGCGGGCAAACGCTTTCCAATGGACGAGCCTCAATCCTTCCCCTCCATACTCTTTTAATCCTTGGACGGAAGAGCCTCCCATTTGGCTTCTAAAGTGGATAAAACCCGCCCTCTTTCCCCTTTTGGTTTTAAAAAAGGATATTTTTACCTCCTTGGGTTGGGGATAGACCAAAATTTCCCCTTCCAAGGGAACTTTAAAACTCCTTTTAAACAGACCGAAGGGAAATTCGCTGGTAATCTCCAACTGTTTTAGTTTGTAAATACCCCTTTTGGGAAAGGTAAGGTTGGCCCGTTGGCGGGCTGACCTTTCTACCATAACGAAAAATGTTTTTAGTTTGATTCCTTCCTCTTCCGCGGTTATTAGAAAGGAAGGTAGCCTCTTGGAGTTGTAAATATCCACCTCAAAAGGGGTGGGCTTTTTAGCCCAAACCTCCTTCGGTGGAATAAGTTTCACCGTAAGACCCCTTAAGTTGTAACGGGATAAAAAACCCGAGACTCCCATAAGGGCTAAGAGAAAGGAAAGGAGGATATAGAGAATGTTGTTTCCCGTGTTTACCGCGGAAAAACCGACAAGTAGGGTAAAACCGATATAAATCTTTCCACCGAAATTTATGGAAACTTTTTCTCTTCCTTTCTTATACCTTAAAAAGGTAAGCATTTTGTCAACCACCCCGCACTGAAGATGCAAGGTTTGACTTTGGAGAGTAGTCCATAAAGAGCTACCCTCACGGGTGGGTTGTTTACCCTTAAATACCTAAACACCCATCGGTTAGTTCTTTTAAAGTTCCACACAAAATGCACTTTTCTTTTTCATCATAAGTTTTAAAATTAGCCTTTGCAAAGTCTGCTGCAATATTATCAATTATGGAGATAATTTTCTTAACATTATTACCAGATGGTCCAATAATAACTGGTATTTTTTCTGGATTTACTTCAAATTGAACAACTTTAGGAGCATATGGAGAAACT
>DTXZ01000080.1 GCA_012962155.1 Aquificales bacterium | reverse complement strand
TTATGACCCGTAAGTAATAGGTCTCTAAAACCCTTGATACTCAAGCTTTTCACGTAATCTCAAAATATGTCCCGCTATAACTCGCTATTTAAATTTTCCATGGAAATTACACCTTACGATGCCAGATACCATTACGAAAGCGAAGATGTTGAGCAGAACAAAAAACTATACGGTGAAGAATTTTCCATTCATAAAGTTCCCCACATAGATAAATGCACTTTTTGCTATCACAGGATTACCAAAGGATTGGAACCCGCGTGTGTATCCACCTGTCCCACCGATTGCCGTATGTGGGGAGACCTAAACGACCCCAACGACCCCGTTGCGGAAATTGTACGCAGCGGAAGGGCAAAACCTTTGGCGGAGCATTTGGGAACCAACCCGAAGGTTTACTATGTAGGGTTGGATTCTTTGCCTTCCAAAGTTAGCAAAGAAGCTAAGTAAGGGAGGTTATAGCTATGGTAGGTATAGATTTCCATCAACTTTTAACCTTTGAACCCCAACAAAGCTGGCACTTGGGAATCGCTATCTATCTATTTTTGGGCGGTCTCGGTGGTGCAATGGGATTTCTGGCCGCCGTAAATCACCTAATTTTTAAAAACAGAGACCCCGTTATGCACTTTTGGGGTGTTTTGTTGGGAATACTGTTGGTAAACTTCGGTGCAATATTTCTCTTACTCCACATGTTGCAACCGTTTAAGTTTATTTTGGCAACTTTCGGAGCGATTGTATTTAACGGAAACTTCCATCCTTGGATTTTGTGGGGTGCCGACATAATTATTCTGTTCTCTACCTTTGGAATACTGTGGGCTCTTACCTATGTAAAGGAGGTTCCCGGCTTAAAAAAAATCGGGTTTTTAGTCGCCCTATCGGAGAAATTAAAGGGGTTTGAAAATGCTCTAGCGTGGTTAACCTTTATTTTCGGAATAGGAGCCTTCACCTATACGGGTTTTTTGCTATCGGTAGCACCCTCTATACCCGCATGGAGCCACCCCTTGGTGCCTATACTGTTTGCGGTCTCCGCCCTTTCTACGGCAACCGCCTATTATATGCTCTATACCTTCCTGTTTAAGGGAAGAAGCGAAGAGGAAAGGCAAAAACGTGATTGGTGGAGTCTATTTAATGAGAAATTGGATATAACCCTTATAGTGGCGGAATTAATCATTTTGGGATCTTACTTTAACTACCTCTACTACGCAACGGCGGGCGGAAAATACGTATTTGAAAAGGTAATGGGAGATATCGGTTTTTGGGTATTGTTTATGTTCTTGGGCTTAATAGTTCCCCTGGTGCTGGAAATTGTTGCGGTTAGAAAACACGTCAAAATTTTAATCCCCGTGGCGGCGATATTGGTAATATTTGGAGGATTTTTACTAAGGTATTACATCCTCCACTACGGAATATACACCTATCCTTGGCCTTCCTAATTTTTTCTCTCCAATTTTCCATCCCACGAGGTTAAACAAAAATTCCACCACCCTTTAGGGGTATCTTATATTCTTTATCGTTTTATGGATATAGACCTTTCGGTTACCCTGTGGGGAATAAAGTTTAAAAACCCCGTTTGGGTAGCTTCGGGAACTTTCGGATACGGACTAGAGGCTTTGGAAATTTACGATGTGTCCGAGCTCGGGGCGGTGGTTTTAAAGGGTCTTTCGCTGAAACCGAGGGAGGGAAACGAACCTCCCAGAATTGTTGAAACCTATTGCGGGATGCTAAACGCCATAGGGTTGCAAAACCCCGGTGTTGAAAAATTTTTAAAGGAGATATACCCCTATTTGGAAAAGATAGATACTCACTTTATTGCGAATGTGTTTGACGAAAGCGAAGAGGGTTACGAGGAAGTTGTAAAAGCCCTTGAAGAGGTAAAAAAAATTGTAGCTTACGAAATAAACGTTTCTTGTCCCAACGTGAAAAAGGGTGGTATGATTTTCGGTCACGATGAAAGATTGCTGGCAAACCTTATAGAAAGGATTAAAAAAGTTACAAACAAACCGGTTATAGTAAAACTCTCTCCCAATGTAGGGGATATAAAGAGATTCGCCCGAATCTGCGTAGAGGCTGGGGCGGACGGTATTTCTTTAATAAACACAATCCTCGCTATGAAAATTAACATCGATAAAATGAAACCCGAATTGTCTATAAAGACGGGTGGACTTTCGGGACCCGCAATTTTACCTATTGCGGTCAGAATGGTTTACCAAGCTTATGAAGAGTTGGGAAGGGAAGTTCCGATAATAGGGATAGGTGGTATATCTACCGACAAAGATGCCCTTGAACATATATTGGCGGGAGCCTCGGCTGTGCAAGTGGGAACCGCCAACTTCTACGATCCCTTATCACCATTGAAAATTTTAGAAGGTGTAAAAAATTTTCTAAATAAAAAAGGATTCGCTACTTTTACCGATATAGTTGGTAAAGCTCACGGAGTTTAGCTATGGAGCTAAAAAAGGGAGGAATTTATATAGCTTATAAAAGCGATAACCCGTTTAAAAACTTTAAATTTCAAGTTTTAGAAACCGACGACTTTTTTTTTGCCGCCCAAATTTTGGAAGGTATTGGTAACATAGAACTTTGGAAGCCTTACACCATTAGACTTACCAACGATTTGGGAGAACAAAAATTCCTAGAAATAGCTCCCTATTATCTGGATGATAAAGGTAAAACTGCCAAGTTCCTCGTTATAGGAAATCTCCTAGAGCGGAGAAAATTCGTTCGTTTTAACGTCGAAAGTTACAAAATTCCTGTAGAAGGAAATCAATTTAAGGGAATAGTGGAAAACATTTCCCTAGGGGGGTTAAAAATAAAACTTCTTTCCAAAGAGGGAGAAATTGAGGAAGGAAAACCAATTTTTGTAAAGGGGAAAATAGATGGTAACGAGTACAATTTTGTAATAACCCCCGTTAGGGTTGGAAAAGATTTTATAGCGGCAAAATTTGAAAAACCCGCAAAGGAAATTTCCGAGTTTTTCTACAAATGTTTAAAACTTTTAGAAAGTGAAAATACCCCTGTTACCGAAAGGAGGAAATTCCGAAGGTTTTACGTTGAACCTTTAAACATAATAGTGGATACCCCTTTGGGGATTGGCATTTTATACGACATCTCCCTCGGGGGTATGAAGGTTAAACTAAAAAGGACCTACAAGGTGGATAAGGAAATTTTAAAGGAACCCTTCGCCGTTTCCTGTTTTTTACCCTCCAAAAAGGAGGAATACATTTTGGATTGCAAATTCTTAAACCGAGGAAAGGATAACTTTATTCAGCTCAAGATAACCCGTTGGGATGAAGAGGCTTTAAAACTTATATCCCGAGTGCTAGAGCTTATAGTTGAGAACCAAAAGGTTTAGCCTCCGCTTTAACCTACTACCTTATGCGCTTATCCCAAATAAAGGAAGTCGTAAAGGAAACCGCCAAAGGTTTTGAATGGGAACTTTTCTTCCTTCGTAGAAAGGATTTAAAAATCTCAACCGAAAATGGAAATTTTGAAAAGATTACGACTGCGGAAGACTACGCGGTGGCGGTAAGACTTTTAAAGGATAAAAAGATTGGTTTTTCCTACACTACCCAACTAGATCTTTCCGCCATTAAGAAATTGGTGGACCACCTTAAGGAGATTACCCAACGGCTTAAACCCGACGAGGGAAATGTATTTAAAACTTCTAGGGATAGGATATCGGTAGAATCTCCTTTTGACAAAAATGGTGTAATGCTAACCATTGACGAAAAGATAGACAAGATAACCTCCTTTGAAAGGAATTTGATAAAGCTCCACCCTTACGTTGCGGGGACGAGGGAAACCACCTTTTCCGAGGTAATTTACGAGGTTGAATTTGCCAATTCCTTTGGGGTGGAATTCTCCTACAGCGGAACTTTCTATTCCATCGTAACCTCGGTTTTGGCCCAAAGTCCCCGAGGGGATAAAACGGTAACTTGGGGCTATAAAGAGAGTCCCTACCTTTTGGATTTAAAATTGGAGGAGTTGGCTAAAGAGCTTACCCAAAAGGCGGTGGATACCTTAGACCCCCAGCCTATGGAAAGTAAAACTACGCCCGTTTTATTTCATCGCTCCGCCTTTGTCCAACTTTTGGAAGAGTTTTCCCCCCTCTTTTCCGGCGAAAGTGCCTTAAAGAAAAAAACACCCCTTTTGGGAAGGGAAGGTTCTCAGGTGGCGGTAGAGGGTTTTACTTTAATAGACGATGGGACTTTGAAGGGAGGGGTGTCAACCCACCCTTACGATGATGAGGGAGTTTCCCAAAGGAGGACGGTTTTGATTGAAAACGGAATCTACAAAGGCTTTTACCACTCCCTCTCCACCGCGGTTAAAATGGGTCAAGAGCCTACCGGAAACGGTTTTAGGGAGTCTATTTCCTCCCCTCCCCAAGCGGCTATTTCAAACCTTTACCTCAAACCCGGCGAAGCCGATTTTGAAGAACTGGTAAATACGGAAGAGAAGGTTTTGGTGGTTTACGAGCTTATGGGGCTTCATACCGCGGACAGCGTTTCGGGAGATTTTTCCCTCGGGGCTGTGGGGGTGGTTTACAAAAATGGCAAAAAGGTTTCCGCCTTTAGGGGCGTTACGGTTGCGGGAAACTTCTTAGATCTTATAAAAGATATTTCTCATATAGGGAACGACTTAACATTTTATTCAAACGTGGGAAGTCCATCCGTTTTGGTAAAAAATATTACGGTAGGGGGCAAATAATGGTCTATTGGGCTGTAGTTCTAACCGTTTGGGTGGTCTCCTTAATTGCAACCACCCTGGGAGGAGCTTTTCTTTTAAAAAGCCTTCAGGGGGGAGAATATTTAATCCCCCTCCTACTTCTGTCTATAGGTATCTTCCTAAACTTTTTGGTGGTTAATTTTCCAACCGAAAGTGGTAAATCTCTGGACAAACAAACCCTAAAAGCCCTTGAACTTATGGCAAAAACCGCCGGTTTAGCCCCCAAAGCGGTAAAGGAGGGGTTAAACAAAATAATTCAGAAGTATTCTTAACTTTTCTTCGTTTTTTCCCAAAGCAAGGAGTATTTAACGAAAGCGTTTAGGGCGTAACTCCCCGCTATAATAAGTCCTCTTCCCCCTTCCAAAAATCCCCTTTTTAAAAAGTAAATTTTGAAGAAAGCCCACAGGGGGGCGCCTATTACCTTTAAAACGCTTGCCTTTTTTCCCCGACGGTAATAGTCTTCCGCGGAAAGACGGGCGTATAGCAAAGACTTTTGAAAGTGTTCCCACAGACTGCGGTAGGTATAGTGGTAGATAACCCCTTTTGCCACTTTTTCCACTCTACCGTCCAAAAGTAGCTTCTCGTGAACTTCTCCCACCCACCGCGGATGGGCGTCTCTTCTGAACAAACGGAGAACCCAATCGTTATTCCAAATGTGGTTTAAAACTTTACCCAAATAAACCGTTTTCCGCTTTAGCAAATACCCGTCAGCGGTGGGATTTTTAACCACCTTTTTTATCTCCTCTTTGAGTTCTTCACTTAAAACCTCGTCCGCATCGAGGAATAAAACCCATTTCCCCCGACACTTTTGCAAGGCGCTCTGCCTTTGGAGGGCGTATCCTTTCCACTCTTCGGTAAAAACTTTTGCCCCAAAGGAGCGGGCTACTTCGGCAGTTCGGTCGGTGGAACCGCTGTCTACCACTATTATTTCGTCCGCCAAATCCTTTACCGCCCTTAAAGTTCTCTTTAGCCGGTCTTCCTCATTTTTTGTTATAAGTGCCACCGAAAGGAGGATTTCCTTTTGTTTCATTTGCAGTCTTGATATTATCAGTCCCGCCGCAGGGGTGAAAAATTGATGATTAAACTTTAAAATAAACCTTTGGTGGTTGCTACAAAGGAGGAGAGAAACCGAATAGTGGTTTCCCTTGTTCCGCTCGTGAGGAGAATAGCAAAAAAAATAGTTACCCATCTACCCGAAGGGGCGGGAGTTGAAGAGCAAGATT
>DTXZ01000079.1 GCA_012962155.1 Aquificales bacterium | reverse complement strand
TTTAAATAAAGATTTGACTAATTTAAACCCTAAGCAATGGACAAAAACAAACAGCTAGCCCAAATCTTTGAGAAAATGGCGGATATTTTGGAATTTTTGGGGGATAACCCGTTCCGAATAAGAACCTACCGAAGGGTTGCAAAAATTTTGGAAAACTTTCCTATGGATTTGGAAACAGCCCTAAAAAGCGGTTACATTTACAAAATTAAGGGAATAGGCGGTTCAACCCTGGCAAAGATAGAGGAATTTTTAAAGACGGGAACGGTTAGAAAGTACGAGGAATTAAAAAAGAAAGTTCCTTTGGAACTTTTGGAACTTACAGAAATCCCCGGTGTGGGACCTAAAACCTTAAAAACCGCCTATGAGAAACTCGGTATAAGAACCAAAGAGGATTTTATAAAGGCTCTCAAGGATGGTTCATTGGCAAGATTACCCGGCTTTGGGGCTAAAAAGGTTGAAAAACTCCTGAAGGGTTTACAGCTTTGGCAGGAATCCCAAGAAAGAATACCGTTAATTACCGCCTACCCTTTGGCGCAAAGAATTTTGGACTACCTTAAAACGGCCGCTGGGCAATACATAGAGAAAGTAACTATCGCGGGAAGTGTAAGGAGAATGAAGGAAACCATAAGGGACTTTGATATTCTGGTTTCCGCCACAAGGAAGAATTGGAAAAAAATTCACGACCTCTTTGTAAGATTTCCCGATATAGAGGATGTTCAACTGCACGGGGAAACCAAATCCACCATCCTTCTAAAGGAGTATAAAAGACAATGCGACCTGAGGACGGTTGAACCCGACTCGTGGGGTAGCGCTTTGCAATATTTCACCGGTTCCAAATACCACAACATAAAACTCCGAGAAATAGCAAAGGAGAAGGGATTAAAAATAAGCGAATACGGGATTTATGATACCAAAACCGGAAAAAGATTGGGAGGACAAAGGGAAGAGGAAATTTACACTCTTTTGGGAATGCAATATATTCCTCCCGAAATTAGGGAAAACACAGGAGAAATAGAACTGGCATTGGAGGGGAAAATACCAAAGTTAGTTGAATACACCGACCTAAGGGGAGACCTCCACATGCACACCAATTGGAGTGACGGAATAAACACCGTAAAAGAAATGGTTAAAGCTTGTATTGAGCTCGGTTACGAATATATGGCAATTAGCGACCACTCCCAAAGTTCAAAAGTGGCTAACGGCCTTACCCCCGAAAGGTTTAATAAACAAAAGGAGGAAATAGAAAGGGTTAGAAAACTTTACGGGGACAAAATAGAGGTACTTTGGTCGGTAGAGGTGGATATTTTGCCCGACGGAAGTTTGGATTTACCCGACGGGGTTTTAAAACAATTTGATTTTGTCACCGCTTCCATTCACAGCGGATTTAACCGCGACAATACCGAAAGGATAATAAAGGCAATGGAAAATCCCTATGTAAACCTAATAGGCCACCCCTTTGGAAAACAGTACGGTTATAGGGAGGGTTACCCATTGGACTTTGAAAGGATTTTGGAAAAGGCAAAAGAGACCAATACCGCTTTGGAAATAAACTCCCAAAGGGAAGATTTGGACAGCCAACATATAAGGTTGGCGGTGGAAAAGGGGGTAAAACTGGTAATAAACAGCGATGCCCATTCGATAGCCCAGCTTTGGAGCGTAAAAATAGGATTGGGGCTTGCAAGAAGGGGATGGGCAAAACGGGAGGATATTTTAAACACCTACCCCATGGAGGTTATTAGGGGGTTTGTCCACTCCAAAAGGGGAAAATAAAATTCTGCCGATGGCTGTGGAGTTAGATATTACCCTTTTGGAGTTTCCAAAAAATTTGGCACTCGTTTCAAGAAAAGTTAAGGAAAGTTCACCCAAAAGTATTGTAAGGGTTTATCATCCACCCGAAGTTGGGAAGTTAATAGAAAAGTGGTGTCAACAAACGGGAAACACCTTTAGGTCTATCTATCCTACCCTTTCGGAAGTTGAGAGGGGGAAAGGTTTCCACGGTGTTTGTTTAAACGAAAAGCTTTCTTTCTACCTTACAGGTCTAAGACTTCACCTAAAGGAATACCTACTTAGGTTTATGGGTAAATATCCCCCGTATTTGTTCAACTTTATTTCTATAGACTGCGCCCTTAGAGGTATGGAATTTTTAGAAAAAGAGGGTTTTGAATTCACCATCTTACCCTCTCCCAAAGAGGTGGAAGGTTATTGCGGTTTCGCGGTGGGCTTTAAAGATTCTAAAACCTGCATAAAAGGGTTTAACACACTTTTGGAAAACAAGATAGGGGTAGAGGTAATCTTTAAACAGGTTAAAGGGGGTTTTGAAATAATAAAAACTGCTTGGGAAAGTTAAACCCTTAATTCCCTTCCCTCTAAAAGCCTTTTAATATTGGATTTGTGCTTGACTAAAACCAAGACCGCCACCAGCCCCACCATCAGCAATACATTTGGTGGATAGCCCAAAGCCCCCGTTATATACACAACGGCAAAGGCGGAAAGAATTGACCCCAAAGAGACAAATCCACTTTTTTTGTAAATTACAAACCAGAGAACCAAAGCCAAAAAACCCAAAAGGGGAGATAG
>DTXZ01000078.1 GCA_012962155.1 Aquificales bacterium | reverse complement strand
ACTTTACTCTTACGATGGTAAGGATTTAAAGAACCTCGGGAGCTTAACTTTGGAAAATCCCCCCACTTTGGAGAAGGGAAGTTGTGTAAATTTTGTGGAAAACCTTGCTAGCAAAAAGGTGAAATGTCTTTTGCTCGGTAAAAACTTTTTCGGTAAGGGGGCCCTTTACGCAATGGCATACTACAACATAGAATTGGGTGAAATAAAAAACTTGCAAAATTTGGAAAACTCTCTTAAAGCCTGCATTCCCGCAGAGGAGTTTTTAAAAAATAGCTGTTAAAATTTTTTCTTTTCAAAAATCTCCTTAAAATGTTGCTCAATCATCTTTTTAGCCGCCTTTTGTTCCGCCTCCTTTTTGGTTTTTCCCTCCGCGGTGGTTTTAAAGTCTTTTATCCGACACTCAACGGTAAAGGTTTGTTCGTGGGCGGGCCCTTCCGACTTTAGGAGTCTATAAGTGGGTTTTTCCCTATAGAGACTTTGGGTTATTTCCTGCAAAAGGGTTTTAAAATCGGTGTAAAAATCGCCGTTTTTTATAGCTTCCGTAACATCCTTTTCAAAATGGTATCTAAAAAGTCTTTTTACAAAATCTATACTCCTCCCGCTGTCTATATAAATTGCCGCCCAAACCGCCTCAAACACATCCGCGTGAACAGAAGAACTTTCTCTCCTTCCTTTTATCTCCTCATTCTTACCGACTTTTATAAATTTGGGTAAATCCCACTTTTTTGCCAAACGCGAAAGGAACTGCTCGGAAATAAGGTAGGCTTTTATCATTGCGAGCTTTCCGAGGGGAAGGCGGGAAAACTTTTCATAAAGCAAATCAACCAACAGAAAGTTTACTATGCTGTCTCCCAAAAACTCCAACCTTTCGTAGTTATAGGGAAGTTTGTTTTCCTTTGAGTGGGATATGTGGGTTAAGGACATTTCCAACAGGCGGCTATTTTTAAAACAGTATTTAATTCTATCCTGCAGTTGGTTGAGACTGTTTCCCATTTTTCCGGCAAATGTTGAAACAGAACATTGTGAACTACCCCGCCTCGTTGAGGCGGGGCTTCGGGTGGGTTTACACCCCCAATAAAATGCCTTACCACCACGGGCGGGTTCACGCCGCCCCTGCTCCTGCCTATACCCGCCTTAGGTCGTTGGTATAGCGGGCTTATTTTTTTGTTATTTATACCCGCTATCGGCGGGTATTTAAAAATAAATACTAATATAGTCAAAGATGCTGGTTTTCAACCCGCAAATTTGCTATAAGTCAAAATGGATTTCCTAAATTGACATTTTCCCTATCAAGGACCTTATATAACCTTTGTTAAATTTAATAGTAGGTATGGCGATAAAAAAAGATTACTATGAGATATTGGGGGTACCGAGAAACGCAACCCAAGATGAGATAAAAAAGGCATACCGAAAACTGGCGAGGAAATACCACCCCGATATATGCAAAAAACCCGAGTGCGAAGAGAAGTTTAAGGAGATAAATGAGGCTTACCAAGTTTTGTCCGACCCCGAAAAGAGAAAGCTCTACGATATGTATGGACACGCCGCCTTTGAAGGAGAGGTTCCGCCCCAAGGCGGGGGCGAAGGTTTTGGCGGTCAAATAAACCTTGAAGACCTATTTAAGGAGTTTTTCGGCGGGAATATCTTTGAAAGGATATTTGAAGAAGCCGCCTTCGGCGGTAAAAGAAGAGGCAGACGGGGACGCTTTAAAACCCCTCAAAAGGGAGAGGATATATACCACACCGTAGTGTTAAGTCTTGAAGACGCCTACAAAGGGACGGTGATAAACATTCCCGTAGAGCGCAGAGTTAGATGTCCCAAATGCGGAGGCAAGGGAACCGCCAGCGAAAAACCCTGTCCCCGTTGCGGGGGAAGCGGAAGGTTGGTATTCCGACCCAACCCTTTTATGGTTATAGAGGAAACCTGTCCCACCTGCCGGGGTACGGGTTTTATAGCCCAAGCCTGTTCCGAGTGCGGAGGCGAAGGATTTGTATTAAAACACGAGGAGATTAAGGTAAAAATACCCCCCGGGGTTGATAACGGAACAAAACTCAAAGTGGATGGCAAAGGACACGATGGTAAATTTGGGGGCGAGGCGGGAGACCTCTATATAGTGATAAAGCTCCAGCCCCACCCGGTCTTTGAAAGGAGGGGAGACAACCTTTACGTGGACGTAAATATTACTTATCCCGAAGCGGTGTTGGGAGGTGAAATTGAAGTTCCCACATTGGACGGAGAAAAGGTAAAGGTTAAAATCCCCGAAGGAACCAAAGAAGGGGATACCGTAAGGGTGGAGGGTAAAGGAATGCCACGACTAAGGGGTGGCGGCAGAGGAGACCTTATAGTGAGGTTTCACATAGACGTTCCCTCCTTCGGTTGGCTTTCCAAGATAACCGGTAAGGAAAAAAAGATAAAGGGGCTACTTAAGGAGCTTCAGGAAGAACTTCCCAAACCCGAAAGGATTAGAAAAAGAGAGGTGTAAACCATGAGAAAGAGGAAAGGTTTTTATACTATTGGAATGGTTGCCCGTATGTATAACATTCACCCCCAAACTCTTCGCCTATACGAGAGGGAGGGACTTTTAAAACCCCAAAGGACAGCGGGAAACAACCGCCTTTACACCGACGAGGATTTAGAAAGATTGGAATTTATCCTAACCTTAACAAGGGAGTTGGGGGTGAATCTGGCGGGGGTTGAAATAATTTTGCGGATGAAGGAACAAATGGAGGAAATGCAAAAACAGATAGAGCAACTGCTGGAGTTTATAGAAAAACAACTCCAAAATCTCCCCAAAGAGGAGAGAAGTCTTATAAAAGTCCCCCTCGGCGTTTCGGTTGTAAAAATAACGGAAATAATCAGAGGTGAAAATAAGGGATAGGAAAACACTTAGCGGTAGATACCTTTTGGTTTAAAGCCCCTCCCTTTGTAATAATCTTACAATTATGCATACGCAATTGGAAAATTTTTTAGAAACCATTTCCGCCCAAATAGACCGCAAAATCGACGAGGTTCTAAAACCGTTTGAACCCAAACTTCTTTACGATGCAATGGTTTATTACCTAAAAAATGGTGGGAAGAGAATTCGCCCCGCTTTGGTGGCAATAGGAGCTTACATAACGGGAGGTGATCCCGAAGATACAATTACCGTAGGAACCGCTATAGAGTTTATACACAACTATTCGCTCATTCACGACGACCTTCCCGCAATGGATAACGACGATATAAGGAGGGGTAAACCGACCTGTCACAAAGTTTTCGGCGAAGATATAGCCATTTTGGCAGGAGACGCCTTGCTAACCTATGCCTTTCAAATACTGAGCCAAAAAGAGCTGTTTAAAACTATAGATGCGGAGAAGCTTTTAAAAATCTCCAATCTGATAGCCCGTAAGGCGGGAACGGAAGGAATGGTTAAAGGTCAAGTAATGGACGTAAAGAAAATAGGCGACCTGGAGGAGATAGCAAAATACAAAACCGCCGCCCTTATAGAGGCATCCCTCGTGGCGGGGGCTATACTCGGAAAGTCCAACGAGAAGGAGCTTTCCCTCCTTTCGGAGATAGGAGAGAAATTGGGGATTGTTTTCCAAATAGTGGACGATATTTTGGACAAAGATGGTTTTTACTTGGAGTTTGGAGAGGAAGGGGCCAAGGAGATTGCAAAAACTTTTGCCTCTATGGCTATTCAGCAGATTAGGGCTTTGAATAAACCGGAAAAAACCAAAATATTGGAAGAATTTGTTTATTTCTTGCTCAGCAGAACCCAATAAACAATTTTTCTTTAGCCTAACCCTTTTTACCTTAAGGGATTTCTTAATCTTAAAATAGTCAAGTTAATGTTAAAGAAACCCAAAATATCGGTTATAGGTAGCGGAAAAGTCGGAGAAAACGTAGCTTACTACGCTGCAATAAAAGGATTGGGGGATATTTACCTTTTCGGAAGGGCTAAAGAGGGAATACATAAAGCCAAGGGCATAGCCTACGACATTAACGAAATGGTCTATTTGCTCGGACACGACATAAGAGTGGAAGGGGTTTCCTACAACGAAGAGGGTTGGAAAAAATTGGAAGGAAGCGACATCGTGGTGATAACCGCAGGGGTTCCCCGCAAACCGGGAATGAGCAGGGAAGACCTCCTTAAGGTTAATTTAGACCTTATTAAATACTTTTCCTATCAGATAAAGCTTTACGCTCCCAATGCGGTAGTACTTGTCGTTTCCAACCCCGTGGATGTTTTGACCTATATGACCCTTGAATTTACCGAATTTCCCAAAGAAAGGGTTATGGGAATGGCGGGGGTTTTGGATACCGCACGAATGAAGGAGGTTCTCTACAAAAAGGCGGAAAGGGAACTAAACAAGGTTTCGATAAAAGATATAAAAGCCCTCGTTTTGGGAACCCACGGGGATACAATGGTTCCGGTT
>DTXZ01000077.1 GCA_012962155.1 Aquificales bacterium | reverse complement strand
TCCACAAAATTTACACAACTTCCCTTCTCCAAAGTGGGGGGATTTTCCAAAGTTAAGCTCCCGAGGTTCTTTAAATCCTTACCATCGTAAGAGTAAAGTTCAACTTTTTTGCACTTTAGTGGGTCTTTACAAGGTGTTCCGTCATCGGCCAAAAGGAGCGCAAAAACCTTTTCCCCCTCTTGGGGTGGTTCAAAGTGAACCAACAGTCTTTCAATGAAGGGAACTTTCCTTTTGACCTCCTTCTCTATTAGGTGAACTATCTCGTGGGCTTTTTCAAAGTTGTCGGTTTTAAGAGTTAGTTCCAACTCTAGGAATTTATAGCTGCCCGAACTTCTGCCGGTTATTGATTTCACCTCTTCCACAAGGGGATGGCTTTGAACTATTTCTTTTACCTTGTCCAAGGTTTCCTTGTCTATGGTGACATCAAGGAGAACCTTGAGGGCGTCCAAAGCGATTTCCAACCCCGCATGGAAAACGAGGGCTACTATGAATAGAACCGCTATTTTTTCAATTATCGGAAAACCAAAGTAGTTACCCAAAATACCTACCAAAACGATAAGGGAGGAAAACATATCGGTCTTTATGTGCTCCGCGTCGGCTATTAAACTGGGGGAGTGTAGCTCCTCTCCCTTCTTCCTCTCCCAACGGGAAAAGAGAAAGGTTAAAACTATCGTGAGAACCACCACGGAAAGGACCAAGGGGAGGTTTTCCACATGGCGAACCCCTCCCTCAAGGAGGACCTCTTTTGCTATTTCAAATCCAGCAAAAAATATAGCAAAGCCACTTATAAGGGAGACTAAGTTTTCAACTTTGTAAAGTCCGTAGGGAAACTTGTCGCTTTTAAAGTTGGCTATAACTATTCCCACGTAAACCGAAACCGCACCCGCCAAATCCGCCAGAGAGTGGATACCATCCGCAACCAGTGAAGAAGACCCTCCGATAATACCGGCGGTTATTTTGGTAACCGAAAGGAATAAATTTAAAAGTATAGACATCAGGGCTATCTTCTTTTTCTCCTTTACCAACCTTTCGCGGTCCAAAATCTTTTCCATCTTTCCCTCCGAAGGGTTTTAATTTTTATCAAAATGGGCTTTGGAAAATATACCCCCTAGGGACGGAAAAGAGGATGCTTCCCCCAAAGGTGAGAGGGAAACTAAAGAGACCGATTGAGGTTGTTATAGCCTTTGGGTGCAACATAGGAAATTGCGAAAGACAGATAAAAACCGCCCTTTTTTTTGTAAAACAGGAAGTATACGTAAAGGGGGTTTCCCCCTTATACCGCTCCAAGCCTTATGGGGTTAAAGACCAGCCCGATTTTTACAACGGCCTTCTTTACGGGTTTACACGACTTTCCCCCTACGGGCTTTTGAATTTTCTAAAGGAGATAGAAAAAAAGGTAGGTAGAAAGGAGAGGTGTCGCTGGTGCGAAAGGGAAATAGATTTGGACATAATCTATTATGGAAAACTTTTGATAAACTTTCAAGATTTGAAAATTCCCCATCCCGACCGCTTTAATAGAGATTTCGTTTTAATTCCCGCCGATTGGATTTCTCCCACCCTAAAAGACCCCCTTCTCCTGAAAACCCCCAAGGGACTTATAAAGAGATTCTTAAAAGGAATTTAAATTTATAAGTTAAATGGGTATATACGACAGGGACTACTACGGAGAGGAGAGCAAAAAAGTGAGGGTAGAAAGGGCCTATATAGAGATAGAGGTTCAACTGCGGGAGCAACAAAAGCTTTTAGACCAAATCTTTGACCTGATAAAGGTTTTGAGGGAGGAAAGGAAGGAACTTCTAAAGCGGATAACCGTTTTGGAAGAGGAAAACCGAAAATTGTGGGAGGCCCTAAAGAAGCTCCAAGGGTTGGAAGGGTAAATGAAAACCTTTCGGGGTTTCCTTTGGAGGTTTCTTTTTAAAGAGATTGTTCCTCCCCAAGATTTGATCGCCCAATACGGGCGTTTTTTAGCCCAACTTTTGGCCAATAGGGGTTTTAGCGAACCTCCCGCCGAGAGTGTGATTTCTTTCCGCGCCCAAACTGTTCCGAACTTAAATGAAGCGGGGGAGAAGATACTAAATGCGGTTAAGAAGGGGAAACCTATTTTCCTCTTTGGGGACTACGATGTAGACGGGCTCACCTCTACCGCCCTTATGTTTAAACTTTTAAGGCGGCTTGGGGCGAAAAAGGTATTTCCCGTAGTCCCCGAAAGGTCGGAAGGTTACGGACTTTTACCACCTTTTGTTGAAAAATTCTACAAACTGGCCGGCGGTGGACTTATAGTGGCCCTTGATAACGGAACGAAAGAGGTGGAAACGGTAAAGTTGGCCCAAAAGTTGGGTTTTGATGTTGTAATTTTTGACCACCACACGCCGGGAGAGGAACTTCCCCCCTGCACTTTGGTAAATCCGAAAATTTCCCCCAACGCACCCCAGTTTTTAAAAGACCTATCCACCGTAGGGTTGGTTTACATATTTGCTAAATACCTTGAGAGGTCCGGTCTTACACAAATAGACCCATCTTGGGTGGATTTGCCGGCATTGGGAACCATTGCCGATGTTTCTGCCCTCTCTTGCCTAAACTCAAAGTTGGTTAGAAAGGGACTTAAGTTTCTAAACCGAAGGGAAACCTCCTCGGTGGGGTTAAAGGTACTTTTACAAAATTTGCGGTTGGAAAAATTAAACGAAAACGACATAGCCTTTCGTTTGGCTCCCCGCTTAAACGCCTTTGGGAGATTGGAGAAAGCCCGTAGGGGTCTTAAATTTCTAATAACCGAAAAGGAAAGAGAGGCCCAAAAACTGTTTGAGGAGATGGAAGCTCTGAACAACCGCAGGAAGGAAATTACCGAAAGGATAACCCGTAGGGTTATTCAATATTACGAGCGAAATCCCTCTAAGGCGCTTATTTACGTAGACCGGATACCAAAGGGGATATTGGGAATTGTTGCGGGACGGACGGCATCCCTTTTGGGAGTCCCATCGGTGATTTTTTCCACCGACGGGAGGATGGCGGTAGGCTCTTCCCGTTCACCCGAAGGGATTAATCTTGTTAAAGTTTTGAAAAAAATTTCCCCCCTTATGGAAAGGTGGGGGGGGCACTCTCAGGCCGCGGGGTTATCCGTAAAAGTGGAAAACTTAGAGGAATTTAAAGAGCGTTTCCTACAAGAGGTGGAAAGGTATCCCACCCCTACGCCTACCCTTGAAGTGGATTTCCCGCTACAGCCCAAACACCTTAGGGAAAATGAGAATGTAAAAAACGCCTTAAGGAGACTGCAACCCTTTGGGGCGGGAAATCCCTATCCCCGTTTTCTGTTTGAGGATATCCTCTTAGACTTTAAGAGGAACCGTTACGGCTTTACCCTCCACTTTGAGAGGAACGGAAAACTTTACATGAATGTCACCGATAGAGGGGAAGTTATTCCCCACCACCTCAAAGGAAAGAAATTGAGGGTAGTTTATTCGGTGGATAACACGGAGCGTTTGGATTTGCAGGTAGAAGATTTCCTTTGGGTGTAAAGGAAATAATGGGAAAAGAAGGAATTATTGTCCCAGTTCAAACCTTACAAATCTAACAACTTTAACGGTTCCGCCCGCGTTTTTGCCGACTTCCGCTATAAGTTTTTCAATCGATTTTTTATCGTCTTTGATAAAGGGCTGATGCAACAGAACTTTCTCCTGATAGAACTTTTTGAGTTTGCCTTCGGCAATCCTTTCAAGGATATGTTCCGGTTTTCCTTCCCTTTTGGCTTGCTCCATGTAAATTTCTTTTTCCTTCTCAATAACTTCCGCGGGAATGTCCTCGGTAGTTAGGTATTCGGGGCGCATTGCCGCAATCTGAAGGAGAATATCTTTTACGAGCTGTTTAACCTCTTCCTTTTCGCAAATTTCGGCGGGCTGGCATTCAACCTCTACCATAACACCAATCCTTCCCGGAGGGTGGATGTAGGTCGCTACCACTTTCCCTTCTTCGGGGGCGTCAAAGCGGGCAAACCTTTTTATCTGAATGTTTTCCCCAATTTTGGCTATAGCCTCCTTAATAAAGGTTTCAACATCTTTACCCTCTTGGATTTCGGTCTTTTTAAGTTCTTCTACATCGCCTAGGCCTACATTCTTAAATTTGTCCTCTTTGGCTATTAGCTCAGCTATTTGTTTTGCATAGGTTTGGAATAGCTCGTTTCTCGCAACGAAGTCGGTTTCGCAATTTAATTCCAGGAGAACACCTTTATTTTCATCGCCCAAGGCTACAACTAAACCTTCTTTGGTTTCACGGGAAGCCTTTTTAGCCGCTTTAGCCAAACCCTTTTTTCTCAAAATTTCTTTAGCCTTCTCCAGGTCTCCACCCGCTTCTTCCAAAGCCTTTTTACAATCAAGCATTCCCGCACCGGTCATCTCCCTAAGCTGTTTTACCAATTTCATGTCCACTTTCGCCATTTGTAAACCTCCAGAGGTGGTTTATTTTAGCATCTTGGGAAGGTCTTTGACTTTAATTCCTTTTAAAGAAACCGCCAATGTGGCGCATATTTGGTTTTCCAACCGGGTTACGGTTGCTTCAAATTCCTTTACCAGCGAAAGGTTTATAGTTTTCTTGGCACCTAAAAGGAGTTTTATAATCTCCTTTTTCATATCGTCCCTGCTTAGGGCTTCGTCCAGCTTATTTATAACAACGTCGGTGGAGACCCAAGCGACCACCCCCGCTACAACACCGCAGGCTCCGCTAAAAGGTCCCAGCCAAGAGCAGGCCGCGGCTCCCGCCCCAAACCCGGCCGCGGCGGAGGCGAGTTTGGCGGAAACCTTTAAAGTTACCTTTTCCGCCACCTTCACCGCAACTTTTGT
>DTXZ01000076.1 GCA_012962155.1 Aquificales bacterium | reverse complement strand
CCAAAAGCACATTTTATCCTTTATATCGATATATAAACCCTGTCTTATCTCAACGTTTCCCGAACTTTCCGTCCCGCTGTAGCTGGAAGCTGATATAAAATCGATCAAAACTGGTCTCTTAATTTCTCTGACCAAGTCGGAAACAAATATAAAACTTCCCTTAAGAAGACCAACTATCAAAAGTTCCCCCTCGGGAGGGAAACTCCTTTCTATTTCCTCTGCTAACTCCTTTATTCTTCTCTTAATCTCCTCCTCGGAGATTAAAAGCTCCAATCTTCTTCCGCGAATAGTAGGTTGCTTTTCCATTCCTCCCCCTTCTTTCAAATAATCTATCGTGATGTCCCGTTTAAAACCTCTATTAGACTTATAGGTGTTTTGTCCGCCTATCTGTTTGTCCGCTTTTTGGGATTTTCCAAAACCTTTTTCAGTTTGGATTACTACATATACAACCCACTTTTGGTCGGACTGGGGATAGGTTTCCTCTTTAAGTTATCACCTTTAACGGTAGCCCTTGTGGTGGTCTCCTCAATTTTGACAGTTCTTTTAACCTTAACCCTTTCCACAATCTTTGTCCACTACCTTAGGTTGCCGGTTCTTTCTCCCGTTTCGGGAACGGTAGTAGAAGTTGTGGACGGCTATCCCGATAACCCTCCCATATCCACGTACAGGTGCAACTGCTACCCAAGGTAGGTTCTCCAACATATTGTTACAACCTTGAAGGAAATAGCGAAGTTTTAAAAGAACCTAAACAAGTCTATAAAATGGCAAAATTCCCTCCCGCTGGGAGCCCTGACGAAAATGCGGTTTAAATACCTCATTTACTTCCTAGCTTCCTTTTACCATCGTCTATTAAAAGTGGAAAGTAATTTCATAAACGGGGATAATTTCCGCTACCGCGCGGAAAGTAAGTATTTGAAAAAAAATACCTCTGTGAGGTTAAAATATTCCAAAGAAACAACTTCGTTAAGGAGGTCTCCTTAAAAACGGAAGATGGGATTTTTGTTGTAAAAAGGGCTTGACTTTTTCCTTTTACAGTGTTATATTTTTTCCAACCGAAGGTTGGAATGGTTCTTTGGTTCCCGCATAGGAAGGCCCGGTAGCTCAGGTGGTAGAGCACCCGGCTGAAAACCGGGGTGTCGGCGGTTCGACTCCGCCCTGGGCCACTTACCTTGCAACCCCTTTTATGGGGTTGCAGAATTGTCTATTCCGTTGGAGCGGGAACCCACGGATTGGCACCTCCCCCTAAGCCGGAGTGGCGGAACTGGCAGACGCGCCGTCTTGAGGGGACGGTGCCCTTCGGGGCGTGCGGGTTCGACTCCCGCCTCCGGCACTATTAAAATTTAATCTCAATGCGTAAAGAGATTGTAATACTACCGGTTATCGCATTACTCGGCTGCGGACTTCCTCAAAGTTCATCCAAATCGTCTCTGGATGTGACACCCTATCTATCCCCCCGCGAGAGGGAGGTGGTAAACAAAATCACCTTTGAAGTTCAAAAAGTTTTGGATATCCTTAAGGATTTTAAAAGTTCCAAAGCGTTGGATTTCGTTACCAAACTGACCGTTCCCGGTTGGCAGATTGAAAAAAGGGATGAGAAAATTCTTTTCCTAAACCAAAAGAAGTTTATAGCTTACAAAGATTTTTCCCTACCCCCAACTTGTATCAAAAACATCGGCGGGGCGGAGGTAAATGTGTGCCATATGAAGTTATTGGCAAATCTATCGCGATTGGGGAAGGCTTTCGGTTGCGAGGTTAAAACTTACTCAACTAATTTGGAAGGATTAAAAGAAAGGGTAAAGATTATCTGCTCCTATTAATTTCCCCCCTTTAATACCACTTTTCCTATCGTAAACCAGAAAGGTAGGGAAAGAACCAAAACCGCCAATCCCAAATTTACCGCGGTTACGGCGAGGTCGGTTTTTAGTCTGTATTTTTCACTCAAAATAACCGACATTACAAAGGGAGGCATTGAGCTTTGAAGAAGAATAACCATCCTTTCCTCAAAAGGAAGGAGAATATATTTATTCAAAAGGTAAAGCCAGAGAAGAACTACTGCGGGGATAGCCATCTGCCTCCAAAAGACGGAAAGGAGTGCGGGTTTTAAATTTAATAATACCCCTTTAGGGTCTATTTTAAGTCCCAACGAAAAAACAATTACGGGTGTGATGGAAGACTTTACCGCAACGATAAAGGGTTTTAAAAGGGTTATGGGAAAGGGCTTTAAAAGGAGGGCTAATATTAGCGCTCCCAAAGGGGGAAATCGGTATACCGTTCTCCAATCCGCCCGACCCGTAATCGTAAATATTGCAAAGGTTACTACGACAAAAAAATTCCCCACTACATCGTAAAGTATGGCGTAAGCCAAACCTTTATCTCCAAAGAGAGTGTAGGCTATTGGGTAACCCACAAAGGCGGTATTTCCGAAAGCGGATGTCAAAAAAAGTGTTTTTAACTCCCTCTCATCCTTAAAGGTTTTGGCAAGGACTTTAAAAACGGCAAAATAAGTTAAAGCTATGGTAAACCAAGCGGTTCCGAAAACCGTTATATCCTTCAAAGAAAATTCAAAATCGTGGATAACGCCAAAAACTGCAACCGGAAGGGCAAAGTATATTATGTAATGAACAAAGGTTTCAACCTCTTCGGTAGAAAAAACCCTAAGGATTTTCAAGAGATATCCGGAAGCCACCAATAAGTAGAAGACGAGAAGAGTTTCCGCCATAGGGGAAAAAATTAAGCTAGTACCCTTACAGTTTTCTCTTTTACTTCCAAAACGAGGTTAAAGTATTTTGCCAGTTCCCACCTATGGGAGACGAAAAATAGTGTTTTCTCCCTGTGAAATTTGAGAATGTTTTTCAGAACTTCTATTTCGGTTGGAAAGTCCAAGGCGGAGGTTGCCTCGTCCAAGAAGATAACTTCGGGATTGGTTACAAAAAGGCGGGCGAGGGCTATTCTCTGTTTTTGACCTCCCGAAATTTGGACCCCTCCACCTCCCACAACCGTATCCAAACCTTTGGGCAGGCTTAAAACAAATTCCGCCCGCGCCAATTTAAGGGCTAAAATTAATTCTTTTTCCGTTGCATTTGGATTGGCTACTAGCAGGTTGTTTCTAACCGTATCGTTAAAAATTGCGGAATTTTGGGATAGATAAAAAACTTTGGAACGGAAACTTTTTATGGAAAAATCCCTTAATTCCACTTGGTCGTAGAGAATCTCACCTTCGTAAGAACGGTAAAGTCCAGCCAAAAGTTTCAGTAGGGTTGATTTTCCCCCTCCCGAGGGTCCCTTTACAAAAACCTTTGCCCCTTTGGGGATTTTAAAGCTTACTTTTTCCAAAATTGGTTTAAAGGTTAAATTTCGCACTGTTAGCGAGGTTTTTAATCCCCCGAAACGGGCTTTTCCTCCCCTTTCCGAAGGGAATTTTTCCAAAACCTCCCTTAGTCTCTCTATTACCGGCTGGAGGGCGCGGTAGTTTATAGCGGTTCTTTGAATCGCCTGTAGGGAGTTGTAGAGCAAGAAGAGGGTTCCGATAAAGGCGACAAAAGTTCCCGCCGAAACCTCTTCCGAAATTACCCTATATCCCCCGTAAAGGATTATAACACCGGCAAATAGATACCCCAAAAGTTCAATAACCGATAGATAGGTGGCGGAGTATAGGGTTAATTTGTATTCCGCTTTAAAGAGTTTTAATACCTTTTCCTTGGTTAGGAAGTTTACAAAACCCCTTTTGAGGAACTTAACATTTTCAAAGTTCTCCAAAAGGTTGGATATGAAATTTAAAAAAAGGGCAAATTTTTCCTGATACATTCGCGAATATTTCTTCCTTTTGGCGCCGAAAAATTTGAAAGCCCCCAATAGAAAGGGGGTAACCAAGAGGAATAGTAAGAAAAGTTTCCAATCAAAATAGATAAGAACTGCAGTTAAAAATAGGGCGGTAAAAAGCTCCCTAAAAACTTTAATGCCGAAACCTTCGGAGTAGTCTTTAAAACTCCTAACATCGTTTGTTATACGGCCTACCCACTCCCCCAGGGGGAGTTTTTGGTATTCTTCCAAAGGTAGGTTTACCACTTTTGAATAGACCTTAACCCTAAGGGTTGCGGATATTTTGGCAATCGCATACTTGTAGAGGAGTTCGGAGGTTAGAAACCCAACCTGTTTTAAAAGACCGAGACCAACCAAAGCTAACACGGAGAGTTTTAAAAGGTAAAAGTTCTTCTCTATGAGAACCCTATCAATCAATTGTTTCAAAACGAAACTCAATCCCGAATAGGCTACACTTTCCAGGATAGCACCCAAAAAGGCGAAAAGAATTATCCACCTATAGGGGTAAAATTGCCGCAAATACCACCGCAGGTTTTCTCCCATGAGTAAACTACCCCGCATATATTCAACATACTCCCGTAAGGCGGTTGAAAAAATTCAAACCTTAAATAGAATTAGTTATTTACCTTAGAGCGGGTAGAAAACAAAAGCCCGCTTAGGATTAAGCTAGGTTTACAATATTAAGTTTTCTAAAAAACTCCAAAAGGAGGTGATAAATTTGGTAGCGGTATATTTGGAAGAAGGGGACACTATAGAAAAAGCTCTCAAGAAGTTTAGAAGGTTGGTTGAGCAGGAGCAAATTATTACCGAAGCCAAAAGAAGAATGTATTACGAAAAACCTTCGGAAAAACGTAAAAGGAAAATGAGGGCGGCAAGAAAGCGTCTTCTCAAACAGCTCAAAAAACAAAAATATCTACTTTAATCTTTACCTTCTTTTCTATAAGTAGATTTTCTTTTCTCCGCAAGAGTTGGACCTATTTTAACCAAACCCAATTCGGTTATTTCCATAAAGTGGAGTCTCGTATCGTGTCCGCAAAGTCTACATCCGTCAATTCTAAAGAATCTAACCAAATCGCCTATAGAAGCACCGTAAAGCCTTGCCTCATAGGGGGTTAAAATAAGCTGTTTTGCCGCCACAAAAGTGCAATCCACGATATGGCTAACCGCGTATCCTCCCGCTGCTTCGGCGGAAAGTTCCTCGTGACCGCTTCTTTTTTGAGATACAAAAATGGCGGTTTGGTACCACTTTTTCATAAAGTTGAAAAACTGGCGGACTATTTGACGGGCGAGCATTTCTTTAGCTTCAAAAAGTCCCGTTATGGAATCTATAATTGTGTAGTTGGGGTTGTAAGTCCTATATATGTAAGCCAAAGTTTCAAACATATCGGGAAGATTATTCCTTATCCTGTGGTTTGAAGCGGCATCTATCAAAATAATGTTGTCTTCAAATTCTTCAAACTTTATACCCATTGCGGTTGCCCTCTCTTTTAAACCTATAACCACAAAAGGAGCCGGACTTTCCACCGTAACGAAAACCACCTTTTCGCCTTCCGATGCCCTTTTAACCGTAAATTGCTCCACCATAAGGGATTTACCCGTATCGGAGGCACCCGTTAGGTTTATTACCGCATATTTGGGAATACCCCCCAAGGTTTTTTTTACAACCTTTGAAGTTTTGGGATCTAGCTCCGCCTTAAAAAATAGATTGTCCAATCCCTCTATGCCCGTTGGAACACCCTCAATCTTGGGGGCCTTTTGAAGGGCTTCCTTTCCAAGCCATATGGCTTCTTTGATAACCTCCGGTTTGTGGTATTCCTCTTCGTGATAATATTTCCTGTCAACTTTTCCCATTAACTTTTAAATTAGCCTCAATCTTCCAAAAATTTATAAAGAATTTTTAAACCCCTAAAATTGGGTGTATTGAGTTCAAACACTTTGAGGTTTAGTTTTTTGACCAACAAGGGGTCAATATTTTTTCCTCCCATTATGGCTATTAGGGACTTCGTCAATCCCGAAAGGAGGGATACGGCATACTCCAAAGGGTGTTTCTTTTTACCCTTAACCTCCAAAGCCCTTGCAACGGCAACATCGCATTTTATTTCCACCTTTTGCGCCAAAGTTGGATATACGCGATAATTGATACCCAATTTGGTTTTTAGGTAAGTTAAAAATGAACTCTTTTTGGTGTTGCTTTCTATTAGACAGACCTCTAGGGTGTCTCCGTAATAAATCTTTAAAGGAACTCCCGGAAAACCGGCACCACTCCCGACATCAACCAAAGAATGGGGTTTATAACCTAGTTCTTCAAAGAACTTAACGAGGGTTAAACTATCGCAAAAATGTCTACACGCTATTTCCCGTTCATTCTCGGTGGAAATTAGATTGTGAACCTTATTCCACTTTTGGAGTTCCTTTAAATAGAGACCGAAAAGGTAAAGCTGCTTCTCGTCTAAAGCTATTCCATTTCTTTCACAACAATTTTTTAAAATCTGGTTGAATTCCTCACTTTGGGTCATTCAAGGCGAATTTTAAAAGAAAAGGAAAGAAACTATTTTTTAGATTTTTCGTTTTTGTTTTCCTCTTTTTTCTCCTCTTTTTTGGTAAATACAAACTCTTTCTTCTCCTTATCGTAATCTACAACAATGGTATCTCCCTCGCCGAATTTACCCTCAAGTATGTAATCCGCCAAGGGAGTCTCAATATACTTTTGCAAGGTTCTACGTAAGGGTCTTGCACCGAAGGCGGGGTCGTAACCCCTTCTTGCCAGTTCCCTTTTAGCCTCTTCGGTGAGTTCTATTTTCATATTTCTATCCGCCAACCTTTCGTTAATGCGATTGACCAGTAAGTCTACAATTTGCAGTAGTTCTTTCATTGTAAGCGGTTTGAAAGTAATAATTTCGTCAATCCTGTTTAGGAATTCCGGTCTGAATCTCAATTTGAGTTCCTCTAAAACTTTTTCTTTAGCCTTTTCAAATTCCCTATTTGTGGTTTCCTCGTCGGCGTCAAGGGGTATGTTGAGCAGATATTGGCTACCGACGTTGGAAGTCATAATAATTACGGTGTTTCTAAAGTCCACCGTTCTACCTTTGGAGTCGGTAAGTCTTCCATCGTCCAAGACTTGGAGGAACAGGTCGAACACCCTCGGGTGGGCTTTTTCAATTTCGTCTAACAATATAACAGAATAGGGCTTTCTCCTGACCGCCTCGGTGAGTTTTCCTCCCTCTTCGTATCCCACGTATCCCGGGGGAGCACCTATGAGTTTGGCAACCGAGTGCTCCTCTTTGAATTCCGACATGTCAAGTCTAATCATCGCGTCCTCATCGCCAAAGAGGAGTTCAGCCAAGGCTTTTGCCAATTCCGTTTTACCTACACCCGTAGGTCCCAGGAACATAAAGCTGGCAATCGGTCTTTTGGGGTCCTTGAGGCCAGCCCTTGCCCTCCTTATCGCTTCCGCAACCGCTTTAACCGCGTGATCTTGACCTACCACCCTCTTATGGAGTTCATCTTCCAACTTAAGGAGTTTCTGTTTTTCTTCCTCTTTTAGTTTGGATACGGGAATACCCGTCCATTCGCTAACGACCTGAGCTACATCGTCATAAGTTACGACAACCTCGTTAGCCCTTTGTTTTTCCAGTTTCTTAAGCTCTTTTTCCAACTCTATAAGGCGTTTTTTTAGTTCGTATTCTTTGTCCACGTCACCGTTTTCAACGGCCTTTTTAATTTCTTCCTCTATCTTTTTAATCTCCTCTTTTACGGAGTTAATTTTGGCCTCTACCGAGCCATATTTCTTTAGCAACTCATTTTTCCTTTTCTCCAACTCGATCTTCTTAATCTTTAGTTCCGCCTCTTTTTCAAAGTCTCCCTTTAGGTTTGCCTCAACGATTTCCTCTTCCAACCTTTTTAGTTGTCTCTCAATTTCCTGCAGTTCGGGTGGAGGCATTACTACGGAAAGTTTTTTTCTCGCACACGCTTGGTCTAAGGCGTCTATAGCTTTGTCGGGGAGTTTACGGCTGGTAACGTAACGGTGGGTAAGTTTGGCGGCCGCCTCTATCGCCTCGTCGGAAATTTTAACCTTGTGGTGTTTTTCAAACTTTGGTCTCAAAGCTTTAAGAATTTCTATAGTTGTTTCTACCGAAGGTTCTTCCACATATATGGGTTGGAATCTCCTTTCCAAAGCGGGATCCTTTTCTATGTATTTCCTGTATTCGTCTACGGTAGTTGCACCTATTACCCTTATTTCACCTCTTGCCAGTGCGGGTTTCATAATGTTTGCCATATCCATTGCGCCTTCCGCTTTGCCCGCACCTACGACGGTGTGAATCTCGTCTATAAATAGTATTGCGTTTCCGTCTTTTTTTAGCTCGTCCAAGAGTTTTTTAAGCCTTTCCTCGAATTCTCCCCTGTATTTAGTTCCCGCCATTAAACCCGCCATATCCAGGGCGAGGATTTTCTTATCCTGCAGTTCGGGAGGAACCTCTTTGTTTACAATCTTTTGGGCTAAACCTTCCACTATAGCGGTTTTACCTACCCCCGCATCTCCGACCAAAACGGGGTTGTTCTTTTTCCTCCGGAGTAAAACCTCTATGGTTTGGTTTATTTCCCTTTCCCTTCCCACAACCGGGTCAAGTTTTCCTTCCCTAGCCAACTCGGTAAGGTCTACGGTAAACCTTTCAAGGGCGGATTTTTCTTCCTCTTTCATTTCTTGGCTTATATTTTTCATCTCTCCTTTACCTCCTCCAAAAATTTGTTCCAAAAGTTTTCCCGCCAAGTAATCCTTAGCTTCAACCAAGGCGGAGGCGATGTGGTAAGGTTTAACTTCGGTTTCCTTCTCGGAAACCGCTTTGTCCTCCGCCTGTTCCAAAACTTTTATCAGGTATTGCGAATATTCGGGTTCTTTTACCCTTCCCCCAAAAAGTTTGTGGTATATTTTCGCAATAACCCTGTCAGGTGAAATTCCAAGCTCCTTTAGTTGCTCCAGCAGGGGAGAATTTTCCAAAGCGGTTTTTACAAGCCCGTCTATGGAGAGCTTACCTTTTAAGAATTTAATAACCGCAGAGCGGTCAAAAACTTGAGAAAGTGCTTCCTCATATTGTTTTAAACGGGATTGATAAGAACGCTTGATGGCGGATAACCTTTGTAGTTCTAGGGAAAGTGTTTGTTCTTCAAACCAATCGCCGTATTTTCTGGCTTCTTCCAAAGCCCTTTCTAGTCTCCTCTCCTCCTCTTCTATCCTTTTCAGTTCGTTTTGAAGTTCGGATATCTCACCCTTTACCTGAATGATTTCCGCCCGTAAATTTATAAGCCTTTGGGTTTCGCTTTCTACCGCTTTATCTATTTGGGAATAGAGTTGTTCCAAATTTTTTACTATCTGGTTACGTAGGTTTTCGGTATCTATGCCCCTTTTTTCAATAATCTTGTAAAAGGGGCTCTCCTTTTCCGACAAAAAAGCCAGTAAAATGTGGTCGGTATCTATTTTGTAATCGTTATATTTTTTCGCTATTTCCTTTGCTAAGGAGAGATATTCCTTACTTTTTTGCGAAAACATTTTTTCGTTCACCATTTCATAGGTTAAACTTAGGCTTTACAATACCTTTGTCAAGCTACCGATTGTCAAATTTTTGTTAATCCTCTATAAGCCAAAGTTCCTTTTGGCGGGCGTAGGCTTTTACCCTTTCAAACTCAAAGGGGGAGGGACGTCTAGCCAATTCCTCATAGTTTTTTGCCAAATGAAAGGGGAAGT
>DTXZ01000075.1 GCA_012962155.1 Aquificales bacterium | reverse complement strand
ATAAGGTGGATTTAAATACCATAGATGTAGTTAGAGAATTGGCCAAACGTTTCTCTCTACCTGTAAAAAATATAACTTTTGCGGGTTTAAAGGATAAAAATGCGGTAACTGAGCAACACTTGGCTATAAAAGGTTTAAAAAAATTTCCCAAGGAGGTTGAGGGAAAAAACTACAAACTCTCTTTAGTCGGTTTTAGCGACCAGCCTCTGAAATTGGGGAATTTTAAGGGAAACTACTTTGAAATAGTTGTAAGGAATGTATCTAAAAAAGAAAGAATAAATGCGGAGAAAAACGTAGACTTTATTCAAAAATACGGCTTTGCCAACTATTTTGGCGAGCAAAGATTTGGTTCGGTAAAAAATGCCAAAGAGTTTATTGTGAAACATCTACTTGCCCACAAATATGAAGAAGCCCTTCAGGAATATCTGTTTTCTTATAGCGATTGGAAAATAAAAAGGAGATTAAAGAGACTTTGGGGAAACTGGAGGAAATATCTAAATGCGATGCCCCAGCAGGCAATTTACGAGAGAAAGCTTGTTGAAGAATTGGCAAAAGGGGTTTCTTACAAACAAGCCTTTTTGGCATTACCCAAAAATATCCGCCTAATGTTTGCCTTTACCTATCAAAGTTACCTCTGGAATAGATTTCTTTACCGATTTATAGTCCGTTACTTTCCCTTCTGTGAAGTTCCCCAAGGGATAAAAGACTGGACTTACGCCTTCTACACCCATATGAGTGATACCCTTTTTGAAAAGGTAAAAAACTTAGAAATTCCCTATTTGGGTAGGGAATACAAACCTTCCGACCTCAAGGTGGAAAGAATAATAGAGGAGGTCCTTTCGGAAGAAGGTATTTCCGAGGAAACCTTAAACCAAGAGAGGATAGGGATAAGGCTGTTTGCCGACGGGGTTAGAAAAGCTGTTGCAATGCCCCGAGATTTGAAAATGAAAAGACTTTCAAAAAGTACGGTAAAGGTTTCCTTTATCTTGCCCCCCGGCAGTTACGCAACGGTTCTTCTAAGGAAACTATTTTTGTGTCAACGAGTCCAGTAGAACCTTGGCAAATCGCTCCATAGCCATAGCCCTAGACCCCTTTATCAGATAGACCGTCCCCCTTTGGGGATGCTTTTTTTTTAAAAATTCCTCCAATTGCTCCGAGGATTTAAAGTGAAAACACCTTTTGGTAACCTTTTTGCAGGTAAACTCGGTGAGTTTACCGTAGAGGTAAACCTCGTCCAACGGAAGGGTATTTATAAATTCTCCCAACCTCTCGTGGTGCACAATTTCTTCCTCTCCCAATTCCAGCATATCCCCCAAAATGGCTATCCGTTTGTTGTATCCTTCTACCCTGCATAGGGTTTCCATGGCAAGTTTTACCGAAAGGGGGTTGGCGTTGTAAAAGTCGGCAATAATAAGGAAGCCTTCCCCCAAAATGGGTTGCATTCTCCCCCATTCGCCCCTAAAGGTTTCAAAGAGATTGGTGAACTCCTTTGGGTTAAAACCGAGCAGCTTTAAAACTGCCACCGCGGTTTCTACCGCCTTTACTACCCCCTTTCCCAAAAGGGGAACGGCTACCTTAAACTCGGGAAACTCTATAAGAGTTTTTCCATCTTTTAAGAACCTGTAGGATTTAGCCTTTATTTCATTCTCTCCAAAGGTTATAAATTTTTTTTCTGTTACAAGGATTTTATAAAATTTCAGTAAATTCGAGGGTAAAACCGCCTTTTTAACACTCCTTTGTAAGAATATCTCCCCCTTTGCGCAGAGGAGATTTTCAAAATTTCGCAAACCCTCAAGGTGGGAAGGGGATACCGAGGTTAAAACCGCAAAGGTTGGATTCAATATTTCTGTAAGCTTCTTTATATTTCCCCTTCGGTCGGTTCCAACTTCAAAAACCCAAAAGTCGGCGTTTAAATTGGCATTGGCTAAAGAGAGGGGTAACCCTATTTTGGAGTTTAAATTTCCGGGTGTTTTGTAAACGGAAAAAAACCCCCCAAGCAGGTGGGCTATTAGCTCCTTTGTTGTTGTTTTTCCCGCGGAACCGGTTACCGCTAAGACACCCTTTCCCCTAAATCGCTTTCTTCTAAAGAAAGCCCATCTCTTTAGTGCTCTGTAGGTATTTTCAACCTCTATGGCAAAAGTCTTTCGGGTTAAAACCTTTAACCTTTGCGGTGATATTTTATTTGTTTCAAACAAAAAACCTAGGGCCCCTTTATAAACCGCCTCCTCTACAAAGGAATGCCCGTCAAATCTGATACCCTTTAGGGGAATAAAAACTTCTCCCCCTTTGAGTTTTCTCGTATCTATCTCAAAACTTCTTACCAACCTCGGAAGTCCGTAATGTTTCCCCCCAACAACCTCCGCCAGCAAAGTGCTGAGCATTTTTTTTACTCTTCCTCAGGGGGTTTTAGGTTTTCCAGATACTCCTTTTTACAATCTATCATAATTAGCACCCATTGGGCTAACCTTTCTCCCAACCTTATACAAGCCTTCTTTTCCTCTTCATTTCTGGGTTCTCCCGCAACCACAGCTCCGTAGTGGAGGGTAAATTTTTTTCCCACATAATCGGTAACACCGAAAACAAGAAATCCATAATTTAAGAGCATCGTTAAGATGTTCATACAGGCTAATTCGTTTCCGCCACCCCATCCACCGGAGGAGGAAAAGGCGCAGGCTATTTTTCCATCAATTTCACCCCAAAGCTCTTGGCTAATTTCGTCAAAGAACTTCTTTAGTCTCCAAGACATTCCGCCCAAATAGGTGGGACTTCCAACCGCTATACCTTCTGCCCAGAGGATGTCCTCTTTGGTAGCTTCGTCAACCTTTTTAACCCTCACTTCTACGGGAAATTTTTTGCACCTTCCGCAACCAGGTAAGCCATTTTTTCGGTGTTTCCAGTTTGCGAATCGTAAATAACTAAAATTTTCCCCATAAAACTTAAATCTAAAGAGAAATTAAAAATCATATTTAAACTTTTAACTTAATGAATAGCTTGACAAAAGTTATCCTTCCTTTAGCCCTTTGTAGTACCTCTTTCGCATTACAGATAGAGTTTGGCGGTGGACTTCAGCAGGAAAAATTCAGAGGTTGGATTAAATACAAAGGTGAAAAAGTAGACTTAAAAAAGGATTTACACATTAAGGATAAAGTGAAGGGAACCGCGTTTATAGATATACGCCACAAAGCAAAGTTGGGCTTATTACCTTTACCCGATTTAAAAATTGCCTACTTGAACGTAGAAAGTTCGGGGGTAGGAACTGTTTCTAAAACTTTTACATTTGGATCTTTAACCGTTAATGTACAAGATAAGGTATATTCAAAATTTAGATTCAATCAGTGGGATTTAACCTTCTACTATACCCCTCTAAGAAAGGGATTTTTAAATGTCTCTTGGGGTTTGGGTGCAAAAATTGTTAACTTTAAAGGTAGGGTAACAAGTTTAACAACCGGCCAGAGCGATTCCAAGTCGGCGGTAATTCCTTTACCTTATCTCTATGTAAAAGTGGGTTCTCAATTCAAGTTTCTAAGGGCTTACGTTGATGGCAAAGGGGTTACGGCGGGAAGCAATAAGTACTTTTACGACCTAGCCGGTGCGGTAGGAGTGGGTTACAAATTTACAAAAACTTTTGGGATTTCCCTTAATGCGGGTTATTGCTATCAGAAATACAGGGTTGATAACGTGAGCGATGTTTCCGCCAATAGCCGTATAAAGGGAGGATTTGGTCTTGTTTCCTTAAATTTCTCCTTTTAACCTTTCCCCTCCGGAGCTAATATTTTCCCTCAAATGGATGTAGTTTTTTCCCAAGAGCTTATAAAAAAATACGACAAACCGGGTCCCCGTTATACTTCTTACCCACCCGCAACGGAATTTAATCAGCAATTTGGTAGGGATTACTTTATAAAACACCTTTTGGATAGTAACGAGAAAGCCAACCCCCTTTCTCTTTACTTTCACATTCCCTTTTGCGAAAACGCCTGTTGGTTTTGCGGATGCAACGTCGTTATAAACCGTATAAGGGGAAGGGAGGTTCCCTACCTCAATAGGTTGGAGAAGGAAATAAACATACTAAAACGTTATTTGGATTTCTCCAGGGAAGTGGTTCAACTACACTGGGGTGGAGGAACTCCCAACTACCTCACAAAGGAACAGACAAGGTGGTTATTTGACCTTATAAGGAAAAACTTTAATATTTCCCCCAAAGCCGAAATTTCGGTTGAGATAGACCCCCGCAGTGTGGATTTTGAATATCTCAAAATTTACAGGGAATTGGGCTTTAACCGCATTTCCGTGGGAGTTCAAGATTTTAATCCTACAGTCCAAAAGGCGGTAAACCGAATTCAACCTTTATCCTTAATGGAAAGGATTATTTCCCAAATCCGCCAACTGGGGTTTGGTTCCGTAAACATTGACTTAATTTACGGACTTCCCTATCAGACACCCGAAAGTTTTAAGGAAACCGTTAGGAAAACCCTTGCATTAAACCCCGATAGGGTGGCGGTTTACAACTTTGCTTACGTGCCTTGGCTCAAGCCACTCCAAAGGAGGATAGACCCAAAAACCCTTCCCCAGCCCCGCCAAAAACTAGAGATGTTGAAAATAGCGATAGAGGAATTTACTTCGGCTGGATACGTCTACATAGGGATGGACCACTTTGCTAAACCCACCGACAAATTGGTTTTAGCCCAAAGGGAGGGCAAACTCTGGAGAAACTTCCAAGGTTATACCACAAAAAAGGGGGTAGACCTAATAGGGATAGGGATGACTTCCATTTCTATGCTTGAAAAGTTTTACGGGCAAAATTATAAAACCATTCGTCCCTACTATTTTGCTTTGGACGGGGGAGTTTTACCCACCTTTAGGGGTATAGAATTGAACCAAGACGACCTAATCCGCAGGGAGGTTATAACCGAACTAATTTGCAATTTCCGTTTGGATATAAGACAAATTGAAGACAAATTCGGTATAGATTTTGATACCTACTTTGAAAGTGAACTAGAAGAACTTAAACCTATGGAGGCCGACGGACTTCTTACCCTTTCGGGCAAAGAAATTAAAGTTACCCCACTGGGTAGACTTTTAATTAGAAATATCTGCATGGTTTTTGATATATACACCAAAAGGAGAAGGGAGAGGAGATTTTCCCGAACAATTTGAGATTTGGTGATAATAGGAACTCCCTATGAAGGGCGTAAACCAAGCCCCAAACTTGGTTAAGGTTTTTGTAAAACACCTTGAGAGGTTTAAATTTGAAGGCTTAAACTCCGAGGGTAAAAAAGTTTTAATAGATGGAAAACCGCCTTTTGGGGATGGTGAATATCCTACTCCCATGGAGCTTTTGCTAATCTCTTTGGGGGGGTGCACCGCAATAGATGTTCTGTCTATTCTAAACAAGAAAAGGGTTAAGGTTGAAGATTTCTCCGTGGAAGTGGAGGGAATCCGAAGAGAGGAACACCCCAAAGTTTACACCTATATAAAGGTTCGTTACATTTTTAAAGGGGATATTCCCGAAAGGGCGGTTGAGAGGGCTATAAAGCTCTCAATGGAAAAGTATTGCTCGGTTTCCGCCATGTTGAAAGCAACCGCAAAGGTTGAATGGGAATACGAAATTCTTAAGTAGTCTCTTCCTTTTCTAAAAATATTCCTTGCAATTTAGTTAGAAGAGTAAAGAAAATTATTGGGGTAAAAAACATAGAAAAAAGCATAGAAGCCAAAACCAGAAATTGCATTGTTGCCGCAACCAATGGGGGTGTTCCCGCCAAAAGCAAACCTACCATTACACCGGGTATGTGAACTATACCCGCCGCTTTGAGCATATCCCTTATAACTACCGTGGCAAGGGGTATAGCCTTTTTAAGGAGATACTCCCTCACCTCGGCGGGTGAGGAACCGAGGGCGAACATCCCTTCCAAAATCTCCTTTTCCGCGGTAATTAAATCCTTCAGGTATTGGGAGAATAGGGATACCGAGCGCATTCCCGCGGCTAGCAGCAGTCCCGCAAAAGGCACAATTTGTTGGGGGGCAACTTTCAAAATATTTAAAACCGTATAGATTACGAGCAGAAAGTAGTTTACAACCGCTATGGCTACAAAAGCGGCTATAAAAACCCCCCACTTTGGGTAAGCCGATAGCTTAAATCTCCTTGAGGCTATAAAGGAGGCGTTAAAGGTCATAACCAAAATTAGAAGTAGAGCAAGCCCTACATTTTTCACCTTTACGAGGTAGAGAATTACAACCGCAACTAGTAGTAGTTGAATAAAGGAAGATACTGAGGTAGGCAATAGTTCTTTCCACACCCCTATACGGTTTTTAAAATCAAAGAAAACCACCGCGAGTATCAACAGATACGCCAAAACTATTTGGGTCAAAAGGGAGTAATGCTCCATAAGGGGATGTAAGGTATTCAAAAGTCAACCTCCCCGCCTTCAAAGGTGCGGGGAGGAGGTCACAGGTCTTTTAAAGTAAAAGAATGCGGAAATATAGGCTAAAAATATGGCAATCCACAATAACAGGTTTCCCAAAAGGGGGTTAAAACATAACAGGAAGAGTGCAAAAAATTCCACAACCGTTTTGAGTTTTCCCAAAAAATTTACAGGTCCGGCAAAACCGTAAAACCTTAGAAAGGTTATAGCTATTTCCCTAAACGCTATTAGGGAGAGTTGAACCAACCCTACCCTTCCCTCGGAGAAAAAGGCTACCAAAACCAAAATAACAAAAACCTTATCGCTTATGTGGTCTAGATGGGCGCCTACTTGGGTTTCCTGCTCCAAATGGCGGGCTACAAAACCGTCCAAAAAATCGCTAAACGCGGCAAGTATTATTAAAAAGGAAGCTAAGTAATAGTTTTCTTGATATATAATTTCGTAAAATACTAAAAAGGCGAATATAAAACGGGAGAAGGACAAAAGGGAAGCCACCATAAGAGTTTAAGCATAACCCTCTTAGTATTAATTTCTATCTATGTTATTGGAATTGCTAATCCTCGTAGGGATTTTAACGGTTGTTTTTTTTGAGCTTTACCCCGTAAAGGTTTTAAAGGTTGAAAATTGTAAATTAAAAGGAAAGTTTACAAAGACTAACCAAAAGAGTTTTGTGGTTCACGTTCACACCTATTTTTCCTACGATAGCCTCGGTAAACCCGAGGAGATTGAAAAGGTTGCCCAAACCCTTGGAGTGGATAAAGTATTTATAACCGACCACGATAGAAAGGATTTAAAGGGATTTTTTCCCCCTTCGGATAGGCTTGTTTTCGGGTGGGAATACCAAGATGAGATTTACGGAAGACTTTTAAAACTGGCGGAAGGTAAATATACCGTAATAGCCCATCCTAATAATGAAAAAAAAGCTGTATACCGCTTTAAAAATCGGTATGAAAACCACTTTTTCTACGAGCTTGTAAACCTCAAAGACGTTTTACAAAGTTCAAAATTCCCTTTAACACTTTACTTTTTCTTTCGTTCGGTAGTTTTATATCCCCTTTTGGGACTTAAGGCTTTGGACTACTTTCCCAAACTGATACCCCTTAAAAGCTGGATAGGTTTATACCTGAAAAGAACGAGAGGAAAGTTAAAAATAATAGGGGGTTTAGACCACCACGTTAAAATTTCCTTTTGGGAAAAACCAAAAAAGTTTTTCTCTATTCCCCACTACAGTTGGAGTTTCTACATATTGAAAAATAAGACTTTTGGAGAAGACATTTTTACCTCTCTAAATGATGGAAGTTTTTACCTCTCCTTTTGTTCCTCCGAAATTTACGTAGCTGGTAACCGTGTTCTGGCAAACCGAAAAAGGTATCTAACCTTTAACCACTTTGGAGATGGAAAGGTTTCGGTAAACAGCTGTGGGAAAATAGAAAAGGGAGCAAAGGTTGTTGCAATTTACGTTTACACCTTCAGGGTAGGCAAACTATTTTTCGGACTTACACCTTTGGCGGTATTCAGGTGGGATGAAACCTCCGCAAAGGGAGGATAGAACTTCAAAATCCTCCCTTTGGGTTTGTACTTTCCCAACTCCCCCTTAAAAGGAGGGAATTTTAACCGGAATGGAAAGGGTAAGAGACCAAAAAGCCCCAAAAGGAAGGTTAGTTTCAAAAATTCCCTTCGGGTCATTAGATGTTTACCCCCACACCCTCGTAGTGCCAACCTTCTTTAACAAGTTTCTTAACGAGAATCCTTTCCAAAATATTTCTCCCGTCAAATATTGCCTTATTTCTTACTAGTTTAGAAAACTCCTTCCAGTTTTCGCGGTTCCACTCTTTGTATTCAACCGCTATTATTATTCCATCAACCCCTTTAACTGCAGTGTTCAGATCATCGTACACTATAAGTCCGTAGGAATGCCGCGTGGAAGCTTTTAGCTCTACCAGTTTTTTTACATTTTCCCTTGTCCCTTCAACGTAATCGTATCCCTTTACGAAAGCCCCCTCTTGTATAAGCAGTTCCGCCAGTTTTAAGGAGGGGCTTTCCCTGAGGTCATCCGTGTAGGGTTTAAAAGCCAACCCCAATAGGGCAAAGGTTTTTCCGTTTAAATTTCCCCCGTAGTGTTTCTTTATCTTATTTAAAAACCACGGAATCTGTTCATCATTAATTTCTTTGGTCACCTTGGGAAGTTTGGGTTCTATTCCCCATTCCTTAAACTGCCAAATAAGGGCAGAAACGTCTTTGGGAAAACAACTACCCCCCCAACCGATACCGGCATTTAAAAACTTGTTTCCTATACGGGAATCTAAACCCATTCCTCTGGCTATCTCCTTTATGTCGGCCCCAACCTTTTCCGATAAGCGGGCCAGTTCGTTAATAAAGGAGATTTTCATGGCCAAAAAGGTGTTACTCGCATACTTTATAAGTTCCGCACTTTCCCAGTTGGTAACAACGAAGGGAATATTCTTTTTAAGAAAGAATCTATAAAGGTTGAACATTTTTTCCCTTACCCACTCGGGATGGTTTTCGGAAAAACCCAAAACAACCCTTTCGGGATTGAAAAAATCCTCTACCGCTATGCCTTCTCTTAAAAATTCGGGGTTGGATACTACAAAAGCCTTGTCTCCCAAAAGTTGTTGAACCTTGCGGTTTGTTCCCACCGGGACGGTGGACTTTAAAACCACTATCTCCTTACCCATCAAGAGGGGTTTTAAATTTTCCACCGCAGAAAAAACGAAATTTAAATTCGCCTTACCTTGGGAATCTTGAGGGGTTCCAACGCAGACAAAAATTACCTCGCTATCTTTTAAGTCCTCAACGGAGGTAGTAAAGAATAATCTCTCCCTATTTTGGTGGAGCAACTCCTTCAAACCCTTTTCGTAAATGGGGGGATTTCCCCTTTTTAGAGCATTTATTTTGGAAATATCTATATCATAGGCGATAACTTTAAAACCCAAATGGGCAAGCCCTACGGCTTGTATTAATCCGACGTATCCCGTTCCTATAACGGCTGTTTTCATTAAAACTTTAAAATTTAAGAGGTAACTACCCTATTTCTTCCTTTCCTTTTAGCTTTGTAGAGCCTTTTATCGGCAATTGTAAATAGCTCGTCAAACGTATAAGTTCCTTCAATTTCCGTGCAAGCGACACCGATACTAACTGTAACCTTTATTTTCTTTCCATCGGGTAACTCTATTAAGGAATTGGCTATATTATTTTTAATACGTTCCGCAACTTCCCCTGCCTTTTCTGCAGGTATGCCGCTAAGTACAATTAAGAACTCTTCGCCACCCCAACGAACTATAAGATCTTCATTTCT
>DTXZ01000074.1 GCA_012962155.1 Aquificales bacterium | reverse complement strand
GTTCTCTACAAAAAGGCGGAAAGGGAACTAAACAAGGTTTCGATAAAAGATATAAAAGCCCTCGTTTTGGGAACCCACGGGGATACAATGGTTCCGGTTTTGTCCAAAACCTTTATAGGAAATACCAATATCCGTTTCCTCTTCGGCAAAAGGGACATAGAGGAGATAGTTGAAAATACCAAAAAGGGTGGAGGAATTATCGTCTCCTATATGGGAACGAGTGCCTATTCCGCACCCGCCGCATCGGTTGTGGTTATGCTGGAAAGTATAGTTAAAGATTTGCACCGAATTTTGCCCGCATCGGTTTACGTAGGGGGAGAGGTGGGCGATTGGTTTGGTTTTGAAGATGTTTGTGTCGGTCTTCCCGTAATGCTAGGAAGAAAGGGAATAGAAGATTACGAGCTGGTTACCCTCAACGCCAAGGAATTAAGGGAACTTCAAAAGTCCGCCAACCACGTTAAAAAGATGATAGAGTTGGCGAAAAAGCTAATTTAAGCTCTTGACCACCTCGTTCCTTTTTCATCCGCTTCCAGAACTAGGTATTTGGCCGGTATTCCCATTTCCCCATACAGTTTTACACCCGTCTTACCTATTTGGTCGGCATTTTTTCTGGTAAACACACCTATGGTTGAACCGCTTCCGCTTATAAACACCGCATCCGCACCCAACGAATAAGCCAATTCCTTAAAGGAATTAAAACCTTTAAGCAGTTTCCCCCTAAAGGGTTGGTGAAGTCTATCCTCAACCGCCACCCTAAGGAGTTCAAAATCTCTATTTACCAATGCGGAAATAAAGAGGGTTGCCCTTTGGATGTTAAACACCGCATCTTTTAGGGAAACTTCTCGGGGTAAAACTTTACGGGCTTCCTCGGTGAGAATTTCAAATTCGGGAATTAAAACCAATATTTGGAGTTCTTTGGGAAATTCTATCCTTTCAAAGTAAACCTTATGGCCGTCCACCGCGCAGGTTACAAACCCCCCAACCAATGCGGGAACGAGGTTGTCGGGATGCCTTTCAAAGGAAAAGGCTATTTTTAAAATCTCATCGGTGGAAAGGTTCACATCACCCAAAGCGGTTGCGCCAATTATTCCACCCAAAATGGCGGTGGCGGAACTTCCCAAGCCCCTCCCGAGGGGAACGTTATTTTTTTGAACAACCTTGATAGGTTTGCAAGGAATCCCCAGCTCTTGGCAAGTCCTTCTGTAAGCCTGTAGAAAGAGATTGCCCTCGCCTTTAGAGAGCCTATCCGCCCCCTCTCCTATAATTTCCACTTCAAATTGGTTGCCCTCTACAACTTCAAAGGTGTTGTAAAGGGTTAGGGCCAACCCGAAGGTGTCAAACCCCGCACCGAGGTTGGAGGTTGAAGCGGGAACCACAACTTTTATAGCCATTTCTTAAAGTATTGAATATTAGATGATAGCCTTGGTCCAAAGAGTGGAATTTTCTAAGGTTGAGGTTGAAGGTAAAGTTATAGGACAAATCGGAAAAGGGGTGAATGTCCTCCTGGGGGTTGAAAAGGGCGATGACGAGGAGGATATAAGGTTAGTAGCCGACAAATTGGTAAACTTGCGAATTTTTCCTTCGGAGGATGGGAAAAAGGAATTTGACCGCTCTCTGCAAGAGATAAAGGGGGAAATATTGGTTGTTTCCCAATTTACTTTGCCCGCATCCCTGCGCAAAGGGCGGCGTCCCTCTTTTGACCGTAGCGAAACTCCCGAAAGAGCTAAAGATATTTACGAGAAATTTGTTAAATCCTTAAAGGAAAAGGGATTTAAGGTAGAAACGGGTCTATTCGGGGCCGACATGAAGGTTTACATTGTTAACGATGGACCGGTCACCTTTATCTTAAGAAGTGAAGATCTAAAGAAACCGAGAAAGGTTAAATAGAATTTTCCACCAACCTCTTGAAGTTTTCCAAAAGTTTCAATCCTTTTTTTTGGCTCTTTTCGGGGTGAAACTGAAAGGCAACTATGTTTTCATAGGCAACCCCCGAGGTGAAATAAAAACCTTCATAATCGGTTTCGGTGAGAATTATATCCCTCCTTTTGGGCTTTACATAATAGGAGTGAACAAAATAAAAAAAATCCCCGTCCTTTAAGCCTTCCAAGATAGGATGGTCTCGCAAGGGATGGATTTCGTTCCAACCCATGTGGGGAACTTTGGAAACGTTGTCCCCGAAGTGAAGAACTTCTCCCTCAAAAATTTCCAACCCTTTATGTTTGCCAAATTCGTAACTTTCCTCAAAGAGGAGTTGGAGCCCCAGACATATTCCCAAAAAGGGTTTTTTCTTGTCTAAAACCTCCCTCTTTATGGCCAAGTCCAACTTTAACTCCTTTAACCGTTTTATGGCATCCCCAAACGCCCCTACCCCGGGTAGAACTATAGCTTCCGCCCTTTCCAAGTCCCCTTTATCGGAGGTGATTTTTACATCCAATCCGACCGTTTGAAGGGCTTTGGCTACACTACCGAGGTTTCCCATTCCGTAATCGATCAAGGCTGCCTTTGGTTTAACCATTATTAATAATTTCTACCTATGAGAGGAGTTAAACTTTTCACACCTAAAGCGGTTCTATTTCTGCACGCCTTTCCCCTAAATAAGAGAATGTTCGTATACCAATTTAAAGCCCTTGAGGAGGCAAACATACCCTACATTGCAATTGACTACCCGGGCTTTGGCAACGCACCTTTGCCTATTAGCCAAGACCCCCCTTTTGAGTTCTACACCGATTACGTAGTTCAAAAACTCTCAGAGCTCGGTATCAAAAAGGTTATCCCCATAGGTGTTTCCATGGGTGGTTACATTATGTTTGACCTGTTTAAAAGGTATAGGGAGCTTATAGACGGGCTTATTTTTGTGGCTACCAGGGCGGAAGAAGACCCACCCGAAAGAAAAAAACAGAGGTATCAATTGGCTCAAAAGGTTTTAAACGAAGGAAAGGATTTCCTCATTGAAACGATGCTGGAGGTCCAAACTTCACCCGCTACCAAAAAGGATGGGAAGAAGATAGAGCTCCTTAAATGCATTATGGAAGAGGCCACCCCACAGGGTATAGCCGCCGCCCTAAGGGGTATGGCTAAACGGCCCGATTACACCCCCCTTTTAAAGGAGATTAACGTTCCCACGTTGGTGGTCGCAGGTGCGAACGATACCAAGGTAACCCCTCCCGAGGTTGTAAAGAGAATTTGCGACGAAAGTAACTGTAGCCTATACTTGGAAGTTCCCAACGCGGCACACCTGCCACCCTTTGAAAACCCCCAGTTTTTCAACGAAAAGGTTATTCCCTGGCTTAAAAGTATTATTACCGACGGAAACCCCGAGTGTCTTTAACCTCTCCCTTTAACATTTTTCGTTATGGCTAAGGTTATAAAGTGGGACCCCGAAGGGGACAAAAATAAAAGCAAAGCCCAAAAAGAGGAGAAGGAAAAAAAGCCCCAACCTTTAACGGAAGAGGACTTTAAAAGACTTTTTAAGTCCCTTAAGGAGGGGCTAAAAAGTCTCTACCCTTCGCAAGTTGAAGATGTTTTGGGCTTTTACGGAATGGGAGAGAAAAACGGAAATAGGGACTTTTTAGTAGGTATAGTTTTGTGGAAACGCTACGGGGTAGAACAACCCTACAGTTCCACTTTTGTAGCACTATTTGAAAACAGCAAACTCCAAAAGATTTCCTTTTTAGAAGCAAAGAACAACTATTGGGATTGGCGGGTTATGCTCCAAACCTACAAAAAGGAATTTCACACCAAAGAGATATTTAACCGCTTTATGGAGCTGGCGAGGGGTCAGTTTAAGGTCTAAATTTCCCACTCTATGGGAAACGTATTCGGATATCTCTTGCTTGGGGCACTTTTTATTTTGCCCACCTTCGGAGGTGACATATACTCCCAAGGAACCCGCTACGGTGAGCTTATAAAGGTCTCCTACAAGGGTGAGGGAAAAGAAAAGGTTTTTGAAGGTTACTTAGAGCTTCCCAGCGGTTACGTTTGGAAGTTTAACACCTTAGAAAGGAGCGTCGTAAAATTACTTACCGCGGTCGTTAAAGTGGACTATATCCAACCCCATAAAGAAGACCCCGCCTTTGAGGGGGCTACCACCCCCTACAATGCTGTGCGCTTTACCGTTTTGAAAAGGTTTCGTTTAAAAAGGATTTACAAAATTTCACCTCAAAAGCTACGGGAACTTATAGAAAAGGGGTACCAATATTCGCGGGGTTTCAGGTGCGGAAAGATCCAAAAAATCAGTTTTAAAACCCTAAAGAGGGGATTTTTAGGGTTTGGGAAGAAAAAAGCCTTTCAGGTTGAACTGGCACTTACCAATGTAAAGGGACTACCCGCCTTAGACGAAAAGGGAAAGCCAATAGTTTGGAAGGCGGTTCTGCCCGTAGAAAAGGGAGAAACTTCGGAAATATTTGAGGACTTGGAAGGAAAGGAATACGGACTTCACACCCTTTTGGTAAAGAAGATGGGAAAATACCTATGTTTGGAATACGTTCAAAGAGAGCCCGATGGGGAAGACCCCTTTAACTACCGAATTGTAGGGGTTTTTGAAGTGGTGCGATGAGACAGTGACAATCTGTTTCCTATGAAAAACGCAATAGGTATCAAATACTTCCTCCCTTTAGGAGTTCTTCTCTTAGCCACCTACCTTTATGGGGTGCATTATCTACCCCTAAGGGGGGAAGAGGCCAACCGAATGCTAACCGCTTACGAGATGGTTAAAAACGGGGACTTTTTTAACCTGACCCATTTGGGTTAGCCCTATTTTTTTGAAACATCCACTCAAAAAGTGGATGTTGGCGGGAATAAATACCCTATTGGGGTGGAGTGTGGAAGTATCCCGCCTTGCAAGTGTCCTCTCCTCCTTTGCCGTCGCCCTTTTGGTTTACCTATTTGCTAAAAAACTTTACGGGAATAAAACCTTAGCCCTCCTTTCCTCCTTTATATTTCTGACGCTGGGAGACCTGATTCTGTTTTACGGATTTGTGGCGGAGATCGATGCCTTTCACTGTGCGGTTTATTTTTCGGGAATTGTTCTAACTTTTTTCCTACTCCAAATGGGGAGGTTCAAAATTGCCTTTTTCACCGCGGGGTTGTTTACCGCTTTTACCTTTCTCACCAAAGGTTTTCCAGCCCTTTACCTACCCCTTACTAAACCTAAAACAGGTTTTAACCCATAGCCTATACCTGTTTATTTCCAAAACTTGGAGAAAGCTGAGGTTTGGTAGGGCCAGCGCTAGCGGGGATTTTTATTCTTCTTGTGCTAAATATTTTCTTAACCGTTAAAAATCTGGCTTTCTTTGAGTATTACGGATTTTTACCCTTTTGGTATTCGCTTTTGTATTTGGTTTAACCGGCCTTGTAGTTCTCCTGCAACATCCCAACATGTTAAGTTTTACCTTGTTATTTTTGTCACTCTTTAAGTTTTCCTACATAAACTACTACGCACCTTGGAAGGAGAAAAAGCATCCCGAAAGACTTATTGCGAAACGGTTTAGCGGAAAACTCCCCAAAGGGGCAAAAATCCGCTATCTACCCAAAGAGGTAAATATGGAACTTTGCACCTACTTGGACCTATATACGAAAGGCTTGGTAACAAAAAAGGGTGGAAGATTCTTTATCTCCGACACCCTTCCCAAAGGGGATTACAAGGTTTTGGACACCTACAAAGATTGGATTTTGGGAGAATTCTAACCTATGTCGGGGAAGATTTTCCCTTTACTTATCCCCCTTTTTTCCTTTTTAATTTTTTCCTGTACCACCAAAAAGCCCGTCACCGAAGGAACTACCTTTGTAATTGTTTCCCATTCCCAAGAGGTTGAGTTGGGAAGGGAAAGCGCCCAAAAGATTTTGGGAAAGGAGAAATTGGTTACCGACCCGCGTTATACCCGAATTGTTAAAGAGACCTTTAGGAAACTAGTGGAAGCCTTGCCGCCCAAACATAGGGACGGATACAAGTGGAATGTATACGTCTTAGACCGCAAAGAGGTTAACGCCTTCGCTTTGCCCAGCGGGGATATCTTCCTGTTTCAAGGGCTTTTGGACTTTATAAGTAACGATGAGGGAATGTTGGCAACGGTTCTAAGCCACGAGATAGCCCACGTTATATTGCGCCATAGCGCGGAAAAAATTACGATGGCCACTTTAGCCCGAGTGGGCGAACTCCTTTTGTTAAATAAAATACCTCCCGAAAACAGGGGACTGGCAAGGGAGTTCTACGAACTGGGGGTAAATATAGCCTTTTTAATGCCCTATTCCCGCCAACAGGAAAAGGAAGCGGACGCGGTAGGGTTGCTATTACTCTTTAGGGCGGGCTACAATCCCCAAAAGGCTGTTTACCTATGGCGGAAGTTTACCGAAGGGTTTGCCAAAGGGGAACCACCCGAATGGTTTTCTACCCACCCCTCCAGTGAAAGGAGGTTAAGATATATATCCCGGCTTGTGAGATTTTTGGAGGAAAACCCCCAATATATAAGTGAATTTAGGTTACCTGCAAAGGTGATGGAAAAGCTGTGAACTACCCCGCAAATGTTCTACTAAAGTCGGTATTCCACTATTTCCCCTTCGTAATTTCTAAAAATGTATCCACTTTCCCCTTTTCCTAACAAATATTGGGGGTTTATAACCACTTTACCTTTACCACCGGGCAGGTCCAACGCATAGGTCGGCTGTGCCAATCCGCTAAGCCTACCCCTCAAGCCCGCAACTATTTTTATACCTTTCTCCAGCGATGTTCTAAAGTGAACTACACCGTAAATAGGGTCGCAGTGGAATAGATAATAGGGTTTAACCCCTATTTTTACAAGCTTTCTAAAAAGCTCCTCCAAAGTTGGGGTATCGTCGTTTACCCCTTTAAGTAAAACGGTTTGGTTCAAAACCGGGTTGGCGGTTTTTCTTATATTTTTAACCGCTTGGGTTACCTCCTCCGTAACCTCCTTGGGGTGGTTAAAGTGCGTTACTATCCATATTGGGGAAAACTTTTCCAACAACCTCAAAAGTTCCCCGTCGTAAAACCGCTGCGGCAAAATAACGGGTGTCCTCGTTCCTATTCTTATAACCTCTATGTGGTCTATCTTTTTCAGTTCCCCTATGTAGTGAAAGAGCTTTTCATTGGAAAGCACCAAGGGGTCACCACCGCTTATGAGAACCTCCCTAATTTGTTGCCGTTTTTTTATATAATCCCAAATGGATGCAAACTCCTCCTCGGATATAGCCTTTTCGGGTTTTCCAACCTTCCTCTTTCTCATGCAGTGTCTGCAATAGACGGGACACATGGTCGTTAGAGTCACCAAAACTCTATCGGGGTAACGGTGGGTTAGATGGGGAATTTCACTCTCCTCGTTGAGGGCGTTAGGCTCGCAAAAAACTTGCACATTTGGGTCTATCTCCGAATAGGTGGGAACTATCTGTTTTCTTATAGGGCAGGAGGGGTCTCTTTTGTCCGCCAACGAGAGATAATAGGGGGTTACCGCTATGGGGAAACTCTTATAGGTAAATTGTAAACCTTTTATTTCCTCCTCCGTGAGGTTCTCAAAGTAATTTTTTAACCCTTCGGGTGTTTTTACTCTGTTTTTCAGTTGCCATCGCCAGTTGTTCCAATTTCTGTCCCTTTTCCACATTTGTATCGGTTTTTATTATTGTTAAACGGGTAGTTTAGGAGTTTGGAAATTTTTAAAACCTGTAGAATAATCTAGACCTTTTGGTATGCCTAAAAAATTGGTCATTCTCGGAGCCCAATGGGGTGACGAGGGTAAGGGGAAAATAGTAGACCTCCTATCGGAAAACTTTGACGTATCGGTCCGATATCAAGGGGGGTCCAACGCAGGCCATACCGTAGTGATAAATGGGGTTAAATACGTTATGCACCTACTTCCGACGGGGATTTTACATCCCCACAATATGGGTGTTATAGCCCAAGGAATGGTGGTAGACCTAAAGGCGTTAAAGGAGGAAATAGAGGAGATAGAAGCCAAAGGGAATAAGATACTTCACAAGCTTTACATAAGCGACCGCGCCCATGTGGTTATGCCCTATCACAAACTCCTTGACAAACTGTTTGAAAAGAAAAACGGAGTGGGAACGACCCTAAGGGGTATAGGGCCCGCCTACATGTTCAAATTTATGAGAAAGGGTATCCGCGTAGCGGACCTATCCGACCAAAAGGTGTTTGAGAAGAAAGTGGAGGAAAACATAGAATTTGTAAAGGATGTTGCGGAAAAGGTTTTTGGGGAAAAATTTGAAATAGACACCCGCTACATAGAAGAAGAGGTTATAAAACCTTATGAGTTTCTAAAGGGTAGAATAATAGACACCGCCAAGTTTTTAAGGAAAAATTCTAAAAGTGTTATTTTTGAAGGGGCGCAGGGAACTTTACTTGATATAGATATGGGAACCTACCCCTTTGTTACCTCTTCCAACTCCTCCGCTTTGGGATTGGCAAACGGAACAGGGCTTTCCCCCAAATACTTTAAGGACGCCTGCATCTACGGGGTGGCAAAAGCCTATTTAACCCGCGTAGGCGGGGGACCTTTCCCCACCGAAATTCACGGAGAAGAGGCGGAAAAACTACGGGAAAAGGGAGGCGAATACGGGGCTACAACTGGAAGACCCCGAAGGGTAGGGTGGCTTGACTTGGTAGCCCTAAAGCATGCGGTAGAGGTTAATGCCTTGGATGGGATTATTCTCACCAAGTTGGACGTGCTGGACGGTTATCCCGAAATAAAGGTTTGCGTAGCCTACGAGTACGAAGGGAAGATTTATGAAGATTTCCCCGCCTCTTTGGAAGTTTTAGAAAACTGCAAACCGGTTTACGAGACCCTGCCCGGTTGGAGCGGAAGCACCAAAGGTTTAACCGATATTTCCAAGCTTCCCACCAACGCGAGGAGATACCTAGAATTTATAGAAAATTACCTAGATGTTCCCATTGTGATGCTCTCTACGGGTCCCCAAAGACACGAATATGTCTACCTAAGGAAGATTATTTAATATATGAAGCTAAATAGGGTTAGGGAAAAAATATCCCGCGAAGGATTGGACGGCTTTCTCTTTTCCTCCCAACCGTCGGTTTTTTACCTTTCTCAATTTAGTTCAACCCATGCCTATGTTCTCCTTACCGCGGAGGGAAAGAGGGTTTTAATAACCGATGGAAGATATATCCTTAAAGCGGGAAAAATTTTGACCCCCCTCGGTTGGGAGGTTAGGGAAGTTACCTCTCCCCTTTTTGAGAAGCTAACACAGATAATAACCGACTACGGCATAAAAAAGTTGGGGGTAGAGGGAGACCGCCTTAGGTTGGATTTTTTTGAAAAATTCAAGTGCAAAGTGGGGGAAAAGGGTATAACGGTAATACCCTATGTGGGCTTTTTAGACCAGTTTAGGATGGTAAAAACCCCCGAGGAGATAGAAAAAATATCGGAAGCGGTTGAGATTACCGAAAGGGGCTTCCTAAGCTTGGTGGAATTTTTGAAAGAAAACCGAAAGAGCTTAAAGGGGCTAACCGAAAAGGACCTTAGAAGTTTTTTAATTTGCCGATACCTAAAGGAGGGTGCACAGGGGGAGAGCTTTCCAACTATAGTGGCTTCCGGTGAAAATTCCGCCATTCCCCACCACGAAACTTCCAATACACCCCTAAAGGAGGACAGTTTGCTTTTGATAGACACCGGGGTGGTTTGGGAAGGATATTGTTCCGACTTTACAAGAACTCTATTTGTCGGAAAACCCGATAGGGAACTGATAAAGGTTTACGATATAGTAGCCCAGGCCCACTTGGAAGCCCTTCAAGCGGTCAAGGTGGGAAGACCCCTAAAGGAGGTAGACCTCGCCGCAAGGGAATATATAGCATCTAAAGGTTACGGGGAATTTTTCACCCACTCAACGGGGCACGGAGTGGGAATTGAAATCCACGAACCACCGAGGGTTTACAAAAGCGAGGATACGCTTATGGTGGAAGGAATGGTTTTCACAATAGAGCCGGGTATATACCTCCCCAACAAGGGTGGCGTGAGGTTGGAAAATATAGTCGTGGTTACCAAAGAGGGAGCGAGGGTCCTTCAGAAAACCTCTTTAGAACCTATAGAAATTTGAAACCGCATTTGTAACAAAGTTAATACCAAACTTATGCGGTTTCCAAAAAATTAACTTTTGGAAATGCCTACGGTTGGAGAGAAAAAACTTTATTACTCCCTAAAGGATTACTTTTTGGAGAAATACGGAAAGAGGGTTCAAAAGATAACGGTAGCCTTGCCCTTTACCTGTCCCAATATAGACGGAACAAAAGGAAGGGGAGGATGTATTTACTGCTACGCGGGTAGTATCCCCCCCAACCTTTCCCCTACCGAGCCTTTAAAAAAGCAGATAGAAAACGCCATTTTGCGTTATAAGAAACGGTTTAAGAAAAATGTCCTATTTACGGTTTATTACCAAAGTTACAGTAACACCTACGGGGATTTGGAATACCTAAAGAGCGTTTACGATATCGCATTGGAATTTGACGAGGTGGTGGGGATAGATGTCGGAACCCGCCCCGATTGTGTTCCCGAAGAGGTTTTGGACCTTTTGGCCAGTTATACCGAAAAAGGGTTGGAAATTTGGGTAGAATACGGGCTTCAAAGCGCCAACTTTGAAAGTTTGAAAAAGATAAACAGGGGGCACGGTGTTAGCGATTTTGTAGACGCGGTTTTAAGAACCAAAAGGAGGCCCCTCAAGGTTACCGCCCACATAATAGTGGGGCTACCTTGGGAAACGGAAGAGGACTTTTACGAAACTGCCAAAATGGTTGCCGCCCTGCCCATAGACGGGATAAAGATCCACCCCCTCTACATTATGGAGCATACCCCTTTGGGGGAGATGTATAAGAGGGGAGAGTTTGAACCCCTACCTTTGGATAGATATGTAAAAATCGCCGCGGACATTATAGAGATGATGCCTCCAAATATGATTGTTATGCGTTTTACCGCGGAAGGGCACGAGGACAAACTTTTAGCACCCGAGTATTGTAAACCCTCTTGGAAAAATAGGGTCCGCCAAATGGTGGAGGAGGAACTTATAAGAAGGGGAACGCAGCAAGGGAGTAAAAATCCCTTTTTCCACCACTATTAATGGCAAATCCAAATCGCCTTAGCCCTCCCCTCCAAAACCCTCTGGGGTAAAAGCAATTTAAACTCCTCCATTTGGAGTTTGTCCAATCTACACTTCATCCCGAGTTTTTGGCCAAAGATATCCGCCATTTTTTGCGCCTCTTTGAGTAGTTTCCTCCGAAGGTTTTGCTTTAGCCTTTCCAACTCAGAAGTTGGAAAAAAACACTTTTTACCCAGTAAAGAAAAAACAAGGGTGGGATAATTGGCCTTAACGTTCTCCAGGTGCCAGAGGAGTCTACTTAGCCCTTTAGGGTTTTTTAAAATTAATACAACCTTTGCGGTTACCTCTTCCTTTCTTTTCTCCGCGGTAAAACTTAGCTCTTTAAAGTTAAACTCCAAGGATTTTAAGGATTTTTGAACCTCCCTTAGGGTATTTAAGGCCTTTCCGTAACTATCCGCGCGGGAGGAAATTTGAATAGCCTCACCGCAAATGTTGGTTTTTAACTCTAGCTTAGAGCTGATGGTATCGCTTATTTCCAAACCTACGAGGGTAAAAGGAAGTATAAAAAAAACCGAAATTGCAAGTTTTAGTAACCCGCTAGCTCCTCCAAGTAGTCCAAGTCCTTTAGAACTATTCTTCCCCTTTGGGCGTCTATTATTCCCTCCTTCTTCCATTTGCTCATTATTCTTATAGCGGTTTCCACCGTCGTTCCCGTCATCTCCGCTATGTCCTGGCGGGTTATGGGAGCCTCTATAACCAGGTACCCCTCGGGGGTCTCCTGTCCTATTTTGTCCCCCAACTCTATTAGGAGTTTGGCAATTCTTTCCTCCACCTTGCCCGACGCTATGCTCTTTAGAACTTCGTAGGTTTCCAACAATTTCTCCGACAGGTCGCAGGTTATCATAAGCGCCAACTGAGGGTATTTCAGCGACAAGTTTACAAAGTCTTGGTTTGACATATATAACACCGTTGAGGGTAAAACCGCTTGGGAGGTATAGGTATAACGAGGTTTTTTATTTCCAAATTCCACCCATCCGAAAAGCTCTCTTGGAAAAACAAGTCTAACTATTATGGTTTTACCGTCGGGAGTTTCCTTTAAAAGTTTCACCAATCCGTCTACGAGTATGTATATTCCCGGTTCCGCTTCCTCTTCAAAAAACAGATAATCCCCTTTGTTGTAATGTTTTTCGTGAAAATACTTGGCTATTTCTTCCAGCTCTTTATCGGAAAAATTTTTAAAGAGATCCACCTTTTTCAGAAATTCAACTTTGCTGATTGCCATAATAAACCTCCTCCCTTTTTAAATTAGGTTTTAAGCATCTCTCAAACAATAGTTTGTGGTTTTTCCATATTTTACCTACAAAAAGCTTGCTTTTTTTACTTTAGTAAAAACTTGCAAAGTGTTTGCCGATTTAGGTTACATTTTAGGTATTTTTAGCTCCCAATTATCTATAAGACGGGCTGAAGGCATTCTAACCGCAACCAAAATCCTTTCCCCCCCTTTAATTTCCTCTGCGGGCTCAAGTGTGTTAGGATTAACCACCGCAACGTAGTCTATTTTTTTGATTAAAGGAAAACTTGCAAGGAATTTTTTAATTTCTTCCTCCAATTTTCGTGGTTCTTTTAAACCTTCTTCCACCAATTTTTGTGCCAACTTAAAGCTTTTATATATAGCGGTCACCTGTTTTCTCTCTTCGGGGGAGAGGTAAACGTTTCTTGAACTCATAGCCAGGCCTTCGCTATCCCTCACTATGGGACAACCTATTACCTCTATATCCATATTTAGGTCTTTAACCATCTTTTGAATAATCTTCAGTTGCTGGTAATCCTTTTCTCCAAAGTATGCTTTATCGGGTTTTACTATGTTAAAGAGTTTAGTAACAACCGTGCAAACACCCCTAAAGTGTCCCGGACGGAAAGTTCCTTCCCACAGTTTGGAAAGCTCCGTTTCTTCCACATAAGTGGAATACCCTTTGGGATACATATCTT
>DTXZ01000073.1 GCA_012962155.1 Aquificales bacterium | reverse complement strand
CTGTAACGGTTATAGCAACAAAGGAAACTATAGAATATATAGTTAAAAAATTGGGAATTTACATAAGGGATAGCGAAGTTTCGGATAGATTAATGAGTAAAATCTATTATGTAAAATATGGTGAAATAGGAGATTTTGTAACAAAAATAAAAGAATTCCTTTCTAAGAAAGGAATTGTCAAAACTTTGGAAAAGGCCAGGGCTATAGAAATAACCGATTATCCAACCAATTTGGCAATGATAGAAAAAGTTTTTGGTAAATTTTTAAGTCAAAAGCCTATAAAAATTAAGGTTATTGTTAAATTTATCAATATAGAGAAAAACTTTGCACGCTCTTTAGGTATTAATTGGGAAGCTACTTATACGGGAAACGCTAAAACCGAAAGTATAAGCTCGCTGAATATTGCACAAAATACCGGTAATATTTCGGTTACGGCTTCTTTCCTCTCTAAAAAATTAAATCCCCTTAATGTTAGTATCGCCGCGGCTGAAACTATAGGCTTGGCGAAAACACTTTCCAGTCCCTCTCTAATTATACTTAACGGCCAACAGGGTACAATATCTCAAGGAGTTCAAATACCTTATCAGGCCGTAGACCAAAACGGTAATCCTACAACAAATCTCGTCCAAGCTACTTTAACCTTAAACGTGGAACCCCTCCTTCTTCCGGATGGAAGGATATTGTTAAAGTTAAATTTAAGTAATAATAGCCCAAATACCGCTCTTAGCGTAAATGGACAACCGGCGATAAATACCTTTACAATTCAGCAGGATTTTATAGTTCCCAATGGAGGGACTATAATTATAGGTGGTGTTTTACAGAAAAAAATAGATAACGGGGAAACGGGAGTTCCCATTATCCGTAAAATACCCCTTCTGGGATGGTTATTTAAAACCAAGAATTGGAGTAAGCAGGACAACGAACTTTATGTTATAGTAACCGCTAAGGTTATCGGCGATTAAACTCTTATCTTTTCCCTTTATGGCTTTAACGTTGGCTATAGAAACTTCTTGTGATGAAACCGCCGTTGCACTATTTGACACCGAAAGAGGGATAATAAAAGACTTGGTTTCCAGTCAGGCAAAACTTCACGCTCCTTTTGGAGGGGTGGTTCCCGAACTATCCGCAAGGGAACATGTTAAAAATATCTCCCCCCTTTTGGAGGAACTCTTTTTTGAAACGGGACTAACTTACGGAGATTTGGATTTTATCTCCTTTACCCTAACCCCGGGACTTGTATTATCGTTGGTGGTAGGCGTGGGTGTGGCGAAGGCGATAGCCCATTATAAAAAAATTCCTTTAGTACCCGTTCACCACTTGGAGGGACATATCTATTCGGTATTTTTAACCCACGAGGTCGAATATCCATTTGTATCCCTTATAGTTTCGGGAGGTCATACGGAACTTTACTTGGTAGAAGGTTTTGGTAGATACCGCTTTTTGGGGGGGAGTTTAGACGACTCGGTAGGCGAAGCCTTTGATAAAGTAGCCCGAATGTTAGGATTTCCTTATCCGGGAGGCCCCCATATAGACCGTTTAGCACAAAGGGGAAAAGCTACCGTTTCCTTTCCAACCCCCAAAGTAGAGGGGGATTTCAATTTCTCCTTCAGCGGTTTGAAAACTGCGGTTTTAAACTTTTTAAGGAGAAATCCCAACTATCCCAAAGAGGATATTGCCGCATCCTTCCAAAAAAAGGTCGCAGAAATTTTAAAGGATAGAACTTTAAAAGCTCTTGATCGTTTAAATATTTCCCGTTTGACGGTTGTAGGCGGGGTTTCCGCCAATAGCGAACTTAGAAAGGTTTTTAGAGAACTCCAAGATATGGGAATAGAAGTTTATCTTCCTGAAATGAAATATACCGGTGATAACGCGGCAATGATAGCTTATGTTGGTGCTCTTCGGTATAAAATAAAGAAATTCGCCCCCCTTGATATAAATGCCGTCCCTTCCTACCCTCTGGAGAGGTTTGGAACCGATTGGACATAAGGTGGTATAATATATAGACTTGGTCTTTTTTGACACTAATTGGGGGAAGAAAAATGAAAGTTAGACCTTCCGTAAAAAAAATGTGTGCTAAGTGCAAAATTGTAAGAAGAAAGGGAAGGGTGTACGTCATTTGTGAAAATCCCAAACACAAACAACGACAGGGGAGGTAATTTAAGCAATGGCTAGGATAGCGGGTGTAGATTTACCCAATCATAAAAAGTTAGAAATAGCCTTAACTTACATTTACGGAATAGGAAAGTATAGGGCTAAGGAAATCTGTAAGAATACCGGCATAGATTGCACAAAAAGGGTTGGAGAACTCACCCCCGAAGAGCTAAACATTCTGAGGAAGTATATAGACGAACACTACAAGGTAGAAGGAGACCTGAGAAGGGAAGTTCTCCTCAATATAAGGAGGCTTATAGACATAGGATGCTATAGGGGTATAAGGCATGTCAAAGGATTACCCGTTAGGGGGCAGCAAACGAGAACAAACGCAAAAACCAGGAAGAAAAGAAAAAGGAAATAAGAGGGGAGGTTTTTAAGACATGGCTAAGAAGAAAGTAAAAAGAACGGTTCATAAAGGGATTGTTCATATCCAAGCTACTTTTAACAATACCATAGTTACCGTTACCGATGAACAAGGAAATACCTTAACGTGGGAATCGGGTGGAACCGTAGGTTATAAAGGAACCAGAAAATCTACCCCCTATGCGGCACAACTTGCAGCCCAAAGGGCTATGAAAAGGGCTATAAACGACTACGGGCTTCAAGAGGTAGAAATTTGGGTTAAAGGACCCGGTGCGGGAAGGGAATCGGCTATAAGGGCTGTATTTGCTAGCGGTGTAAAGGTTACCGCTATAAGGGACGTTACACCTATACCTCATAACGGTTGCAGACCGCCTGCTAAAAGGAGGGTATAACCTATGGGTAGGTATATAGGTCCTTGGGTTAAGATAGACAGAAGGTTTGGTGTTGTTGTTTCCGGTAAAGAGAGTGCCCCGAAAATATTGGGAAAGAGAAACTTCCCTCCCGGACAACATGGAAGGAAATACGGCAGAAGAAAAAGAATTAGCGAATACGGTCTCCGTTTAATGGAGAAACAGAAACTCAAATTTCTATATGGTGGATTGAGGGAAAGCCAATTTAAAAGATACTTCGACGAGGCAACTAAAGCTAAGGAAAACACCGGAGAAGTTTTCTTACAACTACTGGAAAGAAGATTGGATAACGTGGTTTACAGACTTGGCTTTGCTAAGACCCGCAGGCAGGCACGCCAATTGGTTACCCACGGCCACATTTTGGTAAACGGGATAAGAGTGAATGTTCCTTCATACAGGGTAGATGTGGGTGATGTAATAGAGGTAAGGCCTAAATCAAGGAAAATTCAGTTTATACAGGAAAACTTGGAGAGTAAAGACCCCAGAAGCGTTCCTCCCTGGTTGGAATTGGATAAACAGAACTTCAGGGGTAAGGTTATAGACCTACCCCAAAATGTGCAAGAATATTTGGAAATACCCATTAACCTACAGTACATTATTGAGTTCTACTCTAAAGTTTAATACCCTTTGGGGGGTTTTCTCTTATGCCTTACACCAATCTTATTGACTTGAACCAAGTTGCCGCCTATTGGGAGGAATTGGATTCCACCTATGGAAAACTTATCGTAAGTCCCCTTCCCAGGGGGTATGCCACCACCATAGGGAACGCCTTAAGGAGAATTTTACTTTCATCCATAGAAGGCGCGGGTGTTACCGCTGTAAAAATAGAGGGTATATATCACGAATTTACCTCCTTGCCGGGGGCTATTGAAGATGTTACCGATGTTATATTAAATCTGAAATCTCTGATAGTTCGCCTCCAACCCGGCACCGATATAGAGGTCCTCTACCTAGAAAAGGAAGGCCCGGGAGAGGTCAAGGCAGGTGATATAAAAACCCCTCCCACGGTGGAAATTCTCAATCCCGACCTACACCTGTTTACGCTAACCGACCAAGATGCTAAGGTGAAAATGGAAATAAGGGTTGAAAGGGGACGCGGGTATATCCCCGTTGAAGATATGGAGCAATTTGGAGAAGTTGGATGGATAGCTATAGATTGCGATTTTAATCCCGTTAAGAAGGTGGCTTTTAAAGCGGAACCAACCAGGGTAAATAAGAAAAGCGATTTTGAAAAGCTTATTTTGGAAGTTTGGACGAATGGAGCCAAGGCACCTGATGTTGCCGTTCAAGAGGCTAGAGAAATATTGCTAAACTATCTCCATCCCCTGAAAGAGATTTCCAAAGAAATACCCCAAGTTCCGACTAAAGTAGAAAAGAATGAATTGGAAGAAAAATTAACATTGTCCGTTGAGGAATTGGATATTTCCGCGAGGGCTCTTAATTCCCTTAAGAAATATGGAATTCACACTTTGGGAGATCTCGTAAAATTAACCGAAGAGGAGCTTAAGGAAACCAAAAACATAGGAAGGAAAGCCCTTATGGAAATCAAAAAAGCTCTGCAAGAATTGGGGCTTTCCCTTGGTATGGACGTCAATTATAAAGGAGGACAAAAATGAGGCATAGAGTTAAGAAAAAACACTTTGATAGGACTAAAGAGCAAAGAAAAGCCCTTTTTAGGTCTTTGGCTAGGGCTCTTATTTTGGAAGAAAGAATAGTTACCGGCGTGGAAAAGGCAAAGGCCCTAAGGCCCTTTATAGAGAGACTAATAACCCTTGCCAGAAAGGCATATAATACCGAAGACCGTGTTAAAAAATTGCACTATAGGCGGCAAGCTTTAAGCCTCCTTCCCGATAAAGAAGCGGTTTCCAAACTGTTTGAGGATTTGGGTCCCAGATTTTCCGACAGAAACGGGGGGTACGTGAAGATTGTTAAACTACCCATGCCCCGTAAAGGAGACAGTGCGGAAATGGCTGTTATAGAATTTGTAGAATAAATACTTGTTTCTTTTTTCTTTTATATATCTACAATTTTGGAATTTAAAAATCTAACAAAGATCGATTTAAAATGGATAAAAGGATAAAAGAATTTAGACCTTAATCGCACCTTCCCTTATAAGATCTACCGTTTTCTTTTGATTTTCCTCTATAAGACCTCGTTCAAAAACTTTTTTATCAACCCTTTTGGGTTTTAACTTTTCAATTATGTAATCCATTGCCGCTACGCATTGTTCGGGGTCTCCACAGGTATAAACGTCGACGGTTGCAATACCTAATTCGGGCCACGTATGGATGGATATATGACTTTCCGCTATAAGGACAACTCCGGTGGCTCCGTGGGGTTTGAACTGATAATAGTGGGAGGATATTTTAGTAAGCTTGGCATACTTGACGGCTCCTTCAAGAAGGGCTCTTATATCTTCCACCCTATCAATGAGGTCGTCCTCAACCCCGTAAAGGTCTGCTATAATGTGCAATCCGAGGGTCTTTGCCACTTTTCCACCTCCTTAAAGAATTTTTTTATTTGTCGCATAACGTAGAACCCCTAGAACAAAATTAACTATTATCTACAAAAAATAATATGTTGCAAGTTTCAAAAGAGCTATAAACTAATCTAAAAGTAGATGGAGTACATAGCCCTTATGGTTTCGGTTTTGTTTTTTGTTCTGTTGGAAGCCTTTTTTAGCGGTTCCGAATTGGCACTGGTTTCCGTTAATAGGGCAAAATTGAATTTATTAGCAAAAAAAGATAGGGCGTTAAAAGATTTTTTGAATAACACGGAAAGTTATATAACCCTGACAATGTTTGGATATACCTTTAGTATAGTTTTTGCAACGGTTTTCTATACCTATTTTTGGATTAAACTTACTTCGGAAAAGTATCCCTTTTTAAAGGGATACGAACCACTTTTGGCAGAAACTCTTTTAATATTTACCCTTATTTTTGGAGAGATTATTCCCAAAAGCATTTTTTTGTCCAATGCAGAATTTCTCACTCCTTTAGTAGTCAAAATTTTCTACCCGCTTAGAAAACTTTTTTATCCCATAGTAAAGAGTGCTGAGCTTATTTCCAGATGTTTATCAAAACATTTAGCTAAAGGAAATAAATATCTAACGAAGGAAGAATTAATAAAACTATTCTCTAGCGGTAAAGTTTATATATCAAAAACCAAAGCTTTGATAATAGCCAATATCCTCTCCTTTAGGGAAAGGACTATATCGGAAATCGTAAAACCTCTGTACGAAGTGGTTACTATTGATGAAAATGCAACCGTTTACGAAGCGGGAAAAAAAATAAAAGAGAGCGGATATTCGCGCTTGCCCGTTTATGCGGGAACATTGCAAAATATAGTTGGTTATGTTCAAGCTTACGATCTACTTAAAGCAAAAAAGAGCGAATCTATCAAGAAATATATCCGTCCAATCAAAGTGATAGGGGAATTCGAAAGGCTTAAAGAGGTTTTGGATTACTTTATAAAGGCTAAGGAACATATAGCGGTTGTTGTGGATGAAAGGGGAATAGTTATAGGGATAGTAACCTTGGAAGATATAGTTGAAGAAATTACGGGAGAACTTTATGAAAAGAGGGTTCACGAAGAGGAAGAAATAAAACAGATATCCCCCAATCAGTGGATTATCAGTGCCAACATAGAGATTAGCGAACTTAATAAACAGTTTAACCTAAATATTCCCAAAGGTATCTATTCCACGCTTGGCGGATTTATACAGTATAAACTGGGAAAAATTCCTAAAAAAGGAGAAACTTTAAATTACAAAAATTACACTTTAAAGGTTATAGATGCAGACGAAAAGAAAATTAAAAAGGTTTTGGTTATTAAAAATTAACCGGTTTTATCTTTGTTATTCTTCGATTTTCTGGTAGCTATTATTTTGTCTATTATTCCGTATTCCAAAGCTTCCTCGGGTGACATAAACTTATCCCTTTCCATGTCCTGTTCCAATTTTTCGTAGGGTTGTCCGGTATGTTTAGCCATTATGTCAATTAACATTTTCTTAATTCTCATAATTTCTTCAGCGTGAATAATTATGTCGGTGGCCTGTCCCTGAACTCCCCCCAAAGGTTGGTGAATCATTATTCTGGAATGGGGTAAGGAAAACCTTTTTCCCTTCGCCCCTCCCGCCAAAAGTACCGCCGCCATGGAAGCCGCTTGTCCTATACAAATGGTTACCACGTCGGGTTTTATATATTGCATGGTGTCGTAAATGGCCAAACCGGCGGTAACAACCCCACCGGGGGAATTAATGTAAAGATAGATATCCTTATCGGAGTCTTGGGATTCTAAAAACAATAATTGGGCTACTATAAGATTGGCTACATGGTCATCTATAGGTGTTCCCAAAATAATAATCCTATCCTGCAGTAGGCGGGAAAAGATATCGTAAGCCCTTTCACCTCTAGGTGTCTGCTCTACAACTATTGGAACGAGTTGATTGATAATCTCCTCTGCTTTCATAACTTATTAATAGTTTCGCCAAAATCGTTAAGCCTTTGAGATTTTTTTTGCAAAGATAGTCTAAATTTTTTCCTATGAGAACTGTAGATGTATCCTATAAACTTCAAACCTTAAGGGAGGCTGTAGCCTACGGAAAAATAAGACTTTCCAAAGAATGTATAAAAAAAATAAAAGACAAAGAACTACCTAAAGGTGATTGTATTGAAGCCTCCAAATTGGCGGGGTTATATGGGGCAAAAAACACCCCTATGCTTTTACCTTTTTGTCATCCAATAGGCTTTGACCACGTTCAGATAGAGGTTTCCATAGGAGATGGATTTATAGAGGTTACCGCAAAGGTTAGGGGAATAGCGCGAACCGGTTACGAAATGGAAGCTCTAACCGCCGTTTCGGTAGCCCTTTTAAATATCTACGATATGTGCAAAGGTTTTGATTCTAACATGGTTATAGAACAGATAAAGTTGATTTCTAAAAAGGGAGGAAAAAGCCAATATTTTGAGACTTTGGAAGGGATAAAAGTTGCGGTTATAACGGTTTCCGATAGGGCTTCCCGCAGCATTTACGAAGATAAAAGTGGGAAACTAGCGGTGGAGAAATTAAAAGAACTATCCGCCGATGTAGTTCTTTACAAAGTTGTTCCCGACGAGAGGGAAGAGATACAAAAAGCTATTAAAGAGGCCATTTCAAAAAATGCCCAGATAATTGTGACTTCCGGAGGAACGGGTTTAGGTCCAAAAGATATAACTCCCGAAGTAATTTCCGAAATGGCTTTAAAGGAGGTAAAAGGCTTCGGCGAAGCTATGAGGATTTTGGGGAGTCAATATACCCCTAAGGCCTTGGTTTCCAGGGCTAGTGGCTACATTTTACCCGGAGGTATAGTGGTTTTAGTTTTACCCGGTTCAAAAGGGGCGGTAAAAGATTATTTAGAATTACTCGGAGGTCTTTTAAAACATGCTTTAGATATGGCAAAAGGAAAGGGACATTAAAAAAATTCTATTCCGTTAGTCCCCTCATTTTTAATTCTATATCGGTGGGATTTTCTGCGTATTCCAAAACGGTTTTTGCATCTATTAAACCTTTTTGGTAAAGTTGGAGCAAGTGCTGATCAAAGGTTTGGGTTCCGTAAATCTCATGTCCTTTTTCAAGATACTCGGTAATATTCTGGAATTTATCGGGGTCTAGGAGCGACTCCTTGATAAGGGGGTTGTTTACAAGAATTTCCACCGCGGGAATTACACCTTTTTTATCTTTTCTGGGTAGAAGTCTTTGTGAGATAATCCCTATAAGGGAGTGAGCGAGCATAAGACGGATTTGCTCTCTGTTTTCAAGAGGGAACATACCGATAAAACGGTTTATAGTTTCTTTTGCATTAATTGTGTGCATAGTGGAGAAAACCAAGTGTCCCGTTTCCGCCGCTTGGAGGGCTATTTTTGCCGTTTCCGCATCCCTAATCTCACCGATCATTATTACGTCGGGGTCTTCCCTTAAAGCGGCCCTTAGCGCATGGTAGAAATCCACCGTATCCTCCCCTACCTCTCTCTGGATGATAAAGGATTTTTTATCTTTAAACAGATACTCTATGGGGTCTTCTATAGTTACTATAACCCTACTGTAGATTTCGTTTATCTCATTAATGAGAGACGCCAAAGTTGTGGACTTACCCGATCCGGTGGGTCCCGTTACCAAAATAAGCCCGCTTGTATGGGAAAGCGCCATTTTCCTCACGATGGAAGGAAGGTTTAATTTTTCAAACTTGGGTATCTCAAAAGGGATATACCTCAAGGCGATTCCCAAGGTTGAGCGCTGATAGTAAATGTTGGCCCTAAACCTCGCCAACCCGGGGAAGGAAGCGGAGGTATCAACCTGACCTTCTTTAAGAAGTTTCTGTCTTTTTTCCTCCTTTCCTTTCAGAATGAAATTTACAAACTCTTCTAAGTTGTTTCGCGAAAGAACGGGAAAGGTATCCAAGGTTATAAGCTCTTTATGGGTTCTTATACGGGGTTTTGCCCCAACTTTTAGGTGTATATCGGATGCCCTGTGATCAAGAGCCTCTTTTACTATTTTCGTTAGAAGTTCTCCCAATTCCCAATACCTCCTTTATTTTTTGTTCTATATCATACAACACCTTTGGATTTTCCGAGAGAAATTTTTTAGCCTGTTCTTTACCTTGACCTATCTTTTTATCGCCGTAGGAATACCACGCACCACTTTTGGTAAGAATTCCCAATTCGGTGGCAACATCTACGATATCACATAATTTACAGATACCTTCCCCGTAGTAAATTTCAAATTCCGCCTCTTGGAAGGGGGGTGCCAGTTTATTTTTTACAACCCTAACCCTTACCCTACTTCCTTTTTTCTCTCCACCTTCTTTAACTTCACCTATTTTTCTTATGTCCAAGCGGAGGTCTGCGAAAAATTTTAAAGCCCTTCCACCGGGGGTAGTTTCGGGATTCCCAAACATAACCCCTATTTTTTCGCGTATTTGATTTATAAAAATCAAGGCGGTTTTGGATTTGTTTACCTCACCCTTAAGTTTCCTCAAAGCTTGGGACATAAGGCGTGCCTGTTTCCCAACATGGGCTTCCCCGATATTGCCCTCTAGTTCGTCCTTTGGAACCAGTGCCGCAACCGAGTCTATCACAACCACGTCTACCGCACCGCTCCTTATAAGGGTTTCCGCTATTTCAAGGGCTTGCTCTCCGTAATCGGGTTGGGAAATATAAAGGTTTTCCACGTCAACTCCTATCCTTTCCGCGTATTTGGGGTCTAAAGCGTGTTCCGCATCTATAAATACCGCAATACCACCTCTCTTTTGAGCTTCCGCTATTATGTGAAGTGCCAAAGTGGTTTTTCCCGAACTTTCGGGACCAAAAATTTCGGTAATTCTCCCTTTGGGTATTCCACCCACACCTATAGCCCTATCCAAAGCGTAGGAACCGGTGTGAATAGTTTCAACATCTACCAGGCTTACGCTTCTTAGGGGCATAACCGACCCCTTTCCGAACTTCTTCTCTATAAAAGACTTGGCGACTTCAAAAGCTTGAAGTTTTTCTTTATCCACAGACATTTTCTCCCCCAGACGGTTTATTAATTTAAGACTTCAAAGAGAAATTTTTAAAATTGTGGAATACAATCAAAGGTTGAAAGGAAAATTGGGCTATTCGGTTTCAAAAATTCGGGGGACTACAAAATAGCCCTTTTCAAATTGGGGGGCGTTTTTTTCAATCTCCTCCCTTGGAAGGGAACTCTTTGGCTCATCTTCCCTCAAGGGGGTTTGTCCGTAGTCTAACACAAAAGGATCTACTCCTTCCGTATCTACCTCGGTCATTTGGTTTACAAATTCAATAATATCCGCCAACTGTTTAGAAAAAAGTTCCACCTCTTTTTCCGTGAGTTCCAGTCTTGCAAGTTGAGCCACCTTAAGGACGGTATCCCTATCAATCATCAAACAAAGTATGGTAAACGAAATTGCTAGAAAGGAAAAATTTAAAGTTTTTTCCGTTCTTTGTTCCTTTTAGAATTCCTATCCTTCAATGGAGGGTTTTATTGAGAATGGACTTCTAATAGTAGGTTTGGGTTTTATGGGAGGTTCCCTATCAAAGGAACTCAAAAAAAAGGGTTTCAATAAAACCATTTACGGACTGGATATAAATCCCACTGCTATAGAGATTGGGCAAAATTTAGGGGTTATCGACAAGGGTTTTACAGAATACGAGAAAGTACCATGGGATGAAATAGATTTTGTAGTATTGGCTTCCCCGGTAGGAACTTTCGAAACCATTGCCAAACTTTTAAAGGGTTTTGTAAACGGAAAAACCACCGTTAGCGATCTGGGAAGTACCAAAAGGCTCGTCTACAAGATGGAAAAAATTATAGGTTCCAACTTTGTAGGGGCCCATCCCATAGCGGGAACGGAAAAGAGTGGAGTAATTTACTCGGTTGATAACCTCTTTGAGGGAAAGAAGGTGATAATAACCCCTACGGTAGATACCGACAAATACCACCTTCAAAGGGTAGAAAACTTATGGAAATTTATAGGAGCAAAAATTGAATATATGTCTCCCGAACTGCACGACTTTATATTTGGGGTTGTTTCACATCTACCCCACGCGGTAGCTTTTGCATTGGTTGATACCTTAAGGGAGCTATCCGATAAAAAAGTAAACCTCTTTGAATATCCCGGAGCGGGATTTAAGGATTTTACCCGCATAGCGGCTTCCGACCCTACGATGTGGAGGGATATTTTCTTTAACAACAAGGATAATCTACTTAAGTCTCTACAGGTCTTTAAAAAGTCTTTGGAGAAATTGGAAGAGCTTATTAGGGAGGAAAAAAAAGAGGAACTAAAGGAGTACCTCGGGGAAATAAGCCTTTTGAGGAGAAGTTTAGATTAGGAGGACTTTTCCGCTATCTCAACCGCTTTAATAAGGGCTTTTGCCTTATTTCTGGTCTCTTCCCACTCCCTTTCGGGAACGGAATCCGCCACAATTCCCGCGCCCGCCTGAACGAAAATCTCATCCCCCCTTATCACGGCGGTTCTTATCGCTATTGCGGTATCTAAATTTCCTTGAAAAGAAATGTAACCGACAGCACCCGCATAGATACCTCTCTTTTCCTTTTCCAGTTCTTCAATAATTTGCATTGCCCTTACTTTGGGCGCTCCGCTCACCGTTCCCGCGGGGAAAGTAGCCTTTAAGGCATCCAAAGCATCTTTTCCTTCCGCTAAATAACCCGAAACATCGGAAACTATGTGCATAACGTGGGAGTATCTTTCTATTCTCATCAAATTTTCTACCTTTACACTCCCGAATTCGCAAACCTTCCCGAGGTCATTTCTAGCCAAATCTACCAGCATTATGTGTTCAGCTTTTTCTTTTTCGTCCGAACGGAGGTTTTGTTCCAATATTTTATCCTCTTCGGGTGTTTTGCCCCTCGGACGCGTTCCCGCAATTGGCCGGGTTTCTACCTTCTTTCCCTCTACCCTTACGAGATTTTCCGGAGAACCCCCTACCACATAAAGGTCGTCCAATTTTAAAAAGTACATATAAGATGAGGGATTTAGATATCTTAAGGCCCTATAAATCCTTTCGGGGGTGGTTCTTAATTTTTTTCTAAACCTTTGAGAGAGAACGACTTGAATAATATCTCCAGCTTCTATGTACCGTTTAGCCTTTAAAACCATCTCTTCAAATTCCTCCTTCGAAAAGTTACTACTCCAATCGGAGAAATCTACTTCTCCCTCTTTGTCTACGGGGATAAACTCCTTTTCCTCTACAGGGGCTTTTAAAGTTTCGGTAACTTTATCTATTTCTTTCAAAGCGCTAAAGTAAAGTTCCTTTGGGTTGTCACTTTCGGAAACTATTACCGGTTTCACAATTGTAAGTTTGGAACTGAGGTTGTCAAATATAATGACGAGGTCACTTCTTACAAGGAAAATATCGGGAACCCCCAAGGGGTCGGGATTTTTATCGGGAACAGGTTCCCAAAATTTAACGGTATCGTAACCTATGTATCCCACCAGACCTCCCCAAAAACGGGGAAGTTTGGGGTCGTTAAAAGGTTTAAAGTTTTTCACAATAGGCTTTAAAACCTCAAAAGGATCTACAAAATTCCCAAATTTTACCTTTCCACAGTTGTAAATCTCGTAAAAACTTCCTTTGGTCTTAAGATAGAAATTTCCTCCAAAACCTAAAAAGGAGTATCTCGCCCACTTTTCACCTCCAATGACGCTTTCAAGCAAAAAGGGAAATCTTCCCAGTTTTTTTATCTTTAAAAACGCACTAAGCGGATTCTCCAAATCGGCCAAAAATTCCCTGTATAGGGGAATAACGTTGTATTCCTTTGCCTTTTCTATGAATTCTTTCAAAGAGAGGTTTAGCTCAGCCTCTTCTTTTCCCGAAGAAAGTTTAGTCATATTTTTAAATTTTAAAATGTAGTCTATGGCAAGGTTTCTTTTATTGCCATTACTTTTTCTTCTTTTTGCCCATAGCGTGGAGTATAACTGGTATTTAACCACCAACGGTTACTTTTTAAAAGTAAAACTTCCCAAAAAGGTTTGTAAAGAGTTAAATTCTAAAACCATTATCCTATATCTACTTTCGGACGGGAGGGTTTACAGAAAGTCTTTAAAGAAACTTCCCAAAACTTGCGAAGTTTGGAAGGTTATTAAAAACCCTACATCCTTAAGGATTTTAATGTTTTATCCCCAGACTTTGAAGGTGGTAGATGTGAAAAAGGTGGAAGCTCCAAAGTTTTAATTGTTTTTAACCTTTTTTTTTAAGATTTTGTAGGTTAAGAAATATAACATTATTAAAGAGACAAAAGTAGAGATCAAAATAGCGGTGTTTTTATAAAACTTTATAACAACAAGTGAAATTAACCCTTGAACTAACAACAAAACGGTAGTAGTTTTGAAGTGACTACTTTCAAAAAACTCGTATAGTAAATGGTGAAAATGTTCTCTATCGGGGAGGAAAGGATTTTTACCATCCTTTAGGCGTCTAAATATAGAAAATAATGTTTCCCATATAGGATAAAACATTAAAACCATTGGAACCCAGGGGGAAGCCGACGAGCTTTTTACCACAAAAATAGTTAAAACGCCACTGAGAAATCCTAAAAGGTAGCTTCCACTATCCCCTAAAAATATCTTGTTAAAGAAGAAATTAAAAATAAAAAATACTAGGGTTGAACCTATAAGTATTTCCAAAAGAGGTAAATAAGTATCTAAAGAATTTTCCATAGATAACAACCATAAAGTTAAAAAAATCTGTAAAGTTAAACCTGAAGTAAGGCCATTTATACCATCTATAAGGTTAAAAGCATTGGTTATCCCTATTAAGGCAAAAATAGTGAATACAATTCCTAGTGGATAAGTTAAATTAATAAAACCTAAGTCTGTAACAATAAAGTTTTTAAAAAAATATACAAAAAATAAAGTTGCTAAAAACATAAATGCAAATCGGTGTTTGTAACTTAATTTTTGGGTAATGTCCTCTAAAAACCCTCCTATAAAGATTGGTAGAGAACAGAAAATTAACTTAGGCCCCAAAAATGGGGATTTCAGAAAAGCTAGGACCAAAAAAGACAAAAATATGGGAAAACCTCCTGCTCGAGGAATAGATTTTTTATGAACCCTTTGGGGTTTAAGAGAGGTGTCTAAGCAGATTTTAAATTTTGGGCATAGGTATATTGTAGCAAGATGGAGAATGAAGCTTAAAAGAAAACTCTTTATTAAAAGAGGCATAGGTTATTAAATCTTAATATTTAAAACATCCTCAACAACCGAAATATATTCGTTTACTATTTTTTTAATTTCAAACTTTTCTTTTGCTAATTTTCGGGAATTTACACCCAATTCCTTTCTTTTCTCCTCATTTAGATTTAAAAAACTTTCCATAACCTTTGCGAGAGCATGTGAATTTTTTGGAGGAATTAAAAAACCGTTAAATTCTTTTAATACAGTTATCTTACATCCGGGAGTATCGGTTATAATAATAGGTTTTTCCATAGCCATAGCTTCTAAAATAGCTTTAGGAATGCCTTCTCTATAGAAAGAAGGATAAACGAAACAATCTATTTCCTCTAAAAAAGGTTGGACATCTTTGGAAAAACCTTTGTAGGTTATTAATTTTTCCTTTTCCCATTCGCGAATTTGCTCCAGAGGGATGCTTTTAGGATTCCCTTCGTCGGGTTTTCCCAAAAGGTAAACCTTAAAAGAATAGTTTTTTTTTCTTTAAAATTTTTACCGCTTCTACCAATTCCTTTATACCTTTGTCCCACAAAAATCTTCCGGCATAACCAAAAACTATAGTGGATTGTTTTTTCTTTCCCGAAGGTTTAAAATATTCTAAATCCACTCCCGACCCCAAAATTACCTTTACCTTTTCGGGTCTTACCAATTTTCCTTCAATAAAAAACTTTGCATCGTCGGGATTTTGAAAAATAACCCTTTTAGGATGTTTTAAAGCAATTCGGTACAAGGTCTTAACTATTTGATACAAGGGAAATTTTCTATCGGTAAACACCGAGCCTAAACCGGTAATAATACTTATTGAAGGAATATCCAAAATTTGTGCTGCTAAATTTCCCCATATATTGGGTTTTATCGTTATGTTAACTACTATAGAAGGTTTAATATTACTCAATAGCTTCAAAAGTTCTAGTAAGAAAAGAAAATCTTTTAAAGGGTTTAATCCCTTCCTGTCTATATGTTTTAAGGGGAAGAATTCGAATTCCTCTTTAAGCTGATAGGTATATTCATCTTGGGGAGCGGAGAGGACTACTTTATAGCCTTTTTTCTTTAAAGCTTTTAAAAGAGGATAGCGGAAGTTATAAAGGTTGTAAGATGTGTTAACTATAAACAAAATGGTTCTCATTATAGTTTTTATTTAAATATTATTTTTAGTTAGAGAAAATTAAATTACCTCCAACCAGAGATTGGTAATTTTATCAAAAGGCTTGCCGGCATTTTGGCAGAGCAGTATCACAGTTCCAGTTT
>DTXZ01000072.1 GCA_012962155.1 Aquificales bacterium | reverse complement strand
CAGATACTTTAGCCTATCAACAACAGTGGAAGGAAAGATAGCGGTAAAAGTACCGAAACTAGTGAGAGGTAATCTTTGGGCATGGCTTAATGATAGCATTAATGTTGAAGTTAATGGACAAACAGTTATACCACAAGAAGTTACAATTGGTGATTTAGTAAAAATGACTGAAGAAGATTTAAAAGAAGTTATAGAGCCAATAAAAAGTCTTTCGGAGATTATATTATTGCTCAATAGAGATAAAGTTTTCACCATTTTGAAAACTTTAGATAAGGAAATTTATGTCAAAATCTCAAAAAGATACGAAAGTGGATTAAGTGGATTAGATGAAAAGGTAAAAAATTTAAAAAAGTTTGTGATGAATAAAAAAAAACAAAAAGAAATACTGCTTGTGCAAAGAGGTTGCTAACCTAGATCACATCCTCGCTGAACTACATAAAGCTAATACAAAGGATATAAAGATATTTTTATATAGTTATAATAATTTAATTAATAAACTCTGCTCCCACTATGCGGAATTAAGTTCCAAACTGTCTTTAAAATTCCTTAGTTTACAGTTTAAGACCATTTATAACCTTCATAAATTCCATACGGTTGTAAGTGATTTTGTCGCGGAACAAATTTCTTCCTTTTACCAAACGGGGTTGAGAAGTTTTCGAGACACGATATACCACTACCGGGGTAAAATTTTTGCCTATGCGGATACTTTTCAAGTTTTTATAGATTTTCCCGACCTGAAGGAGGAATTTAAAGTAAAAATACTCCAAAACAATTTATTACAAAATCTATTAACGGGAGGAAATTACACCTCCTTTAATGGTTTGCTTGAAAACTTTATTTATTTTGAAAATAGTTATTCCGATTTTCATGACAAAATTCTAAAAAAACTCTTAAAAACTTTAAATGAAAGTATAGAACAGTATCGGTTAAAAACCTTTGAAGTATTGTTTTTGGCAGCTATAGGTTTAATCTCTTTGCTAATTGTAAATTACATAGTATACCGATACGGTATATCCCAGGTTGAAAGTACAATTAAAAAGTTGAAAGAAAAAAGTTTTAAAGACCCCCTTACCGGCTTATTAAACCGTAGATTTTTTAACACATATCTTTCTAAGAAAATGAGGGAGGAAAGATCACCCATTTCTTTTATTCTTTTAGATTTGGATAACTTTAAATGGATTAATGATACCTACGGACACGACTTTGGGGATAAGGTTTTAAGGCATGTGGCAAGGATTTTGAAAAACGGAATAAGGAAAGACGATATTGCGGTCCGAGTGGGAGGCGAGGAGTTCGGAATTTTTGTAAAAGGTCACCTGGAAGTTGCGGAAAAGTTGGCCGAAAGAATAAGGAGAAAGTTGGAAAATTCCCCCGTTGATGGTGTAAAAATAACCGCCTCTTTTGGAGTTGGAGAATACAGGGGGGAAGACCCCAAAGGGTTTTTCCGAAAAGTTGATGAGGCCCTCTACAGGGCAAAGAGAAACGGTAAAAATCGGGTGGAGAAGGCTACTTGAGGAAAATAATTTCCTTAATCTGTTTTAAATAAGCTTCAATGTATCCGTAATCGGATATACCTTTGCACAAAATATCCCCTTCTGTGGAAAATTCTCTCTCTTTACCCCCTCTAAAGTAGACCCTAACTTTCAACTTTTCTCCTTCGGAAGAAACTACCTCCACCTTTTGAACGATATTGAAGGGAACTTTTACCAAAAGACTTCCGTCTTCAAACTCAAAGTAATCGTTACCATCACAGGAAAGGAATTTCAAAATATGCTCCTCCCCTCTACTATCAACAATCTTAACGGTATGCATATATTCCGCTACGGGACGCTGCCCCATGGAGAATACCAATGTGGGAATAAAGGAGACAAGAGCGAGAAATTTGCGCATAATTACCATTCTATATGTTGCTACTGAGTTTGGATACCTCCTACTCCTATCAAAACTTTACGCTTTTTGATTGCAAAAGCCTCTCACCGCTATTGGTTTACGGGGAGGACCGAGACAGGAAATCTTTAGAAATATTTCCCAAAATTTTTCAAGACTTGGGGATAAATCTAAAGGAGATAAATATATTTGCGGTAAACGTGGGACCCGGTTATTCAACCAGCTTAAGGGTTGGAGTAGCAATGTTTAAAACCTATGCCCAAATATCGGGAAAACCCCTTATACCCTACAGCGCCTACGAGGTCTTTGCCCAGCTTACCCCTTCCGAAGGGAGATATTTGGGAATTTTAAAAGTTTCCCGTTACTGGATTTATTCCCTATTTGAAAAAACTTCCGAAGGCTTTAAGGAACTTATCAAACCTTCCGTTTTAGACGATAAAGCTATAGAAAACCTCCGAACCGAGAGATTGGTCTTGGTTATACCTTTACCGTTTTCCCGTGAATTTCAACCTCTAAAGGAAAAACTGAATATAGAAAAACAAATTGTGTTACCCTTTCGAACCCTCTCGGAAGTGGGGGCAAAGGTTGCCTACCGCAAATACTTGGAAGGTAAAAAAACCGACCTCTTTTCGGTTGAGCCGATATATTTCCGCCCCGCGGTTTGAGTTCAACTTTCCAACCTTTAAAAGGTTTGCAACTTCTTAACAAAAATAATTTTATATTTTAGAAAATTAATAAAACCGGAAGAGGAGGGAAAAATGAGAGAGAGCGGAGCGGTAGTTGCCTATTCTAACAAAAAGAGTTTGCTTTTTATTTTGAAAGCCTGCGAAGGGGCGGACAAGCTCCTAACCGAAAAAGGTGAGAGGGAGTTTACCAACTTTGTAAGGGAAATTACCGAAAAGGTTGAAAACCCCTTAGATGTACTGGATTACTACGCTTTGGTAAAAAAACTGTTTAAGGCACTGAAGTCCGAACTGGGTATAGAAAAGGCGGGAATTTTAATTTACGATATAGAAAATAGCTATCCTCTACACAAAGAGGAGGGATTGGAAAGGCTACTCTACCTAATAGAGAGTGAAACCGTTTGGGAAAAACCGGTTCTGGCTTACTCAAAGTGTTTGGAAGATACCCCCATACTGAAAATTTACGATTTGGACCGAAATGAGGCTTACGAACCCTTAGCGGTTTAACTAAGGGGAAAAAAGGTTTAAAGTTTTTTCCTTCCCCAAAACATTAACCAAAAGTTTATAAAGTTTTGAAGGGGATATTCCCATAACGGTAAAGTAGTCTCCCACTATTTTTTCTATAAAAATTGCTCCAAAACCTTGAATACCATAAGCTCCCGCTTTATCGTAGGGTTCCTCCGTAGAAAGGTACCATTCTATCTCTTTATCGGAAAGTTCCTTAAATTTAACCCTTGCGAAGTCTAGGTGAGTTTTTAAAACCCTTTTTTTGAATTTTCGGTAAATGATCCCTATGGCGGTATAAACAGTATGCCATTTTCCCGATAAGGTAGCCAGCATCTGTTTTGCCTCTTCTCTATCTTTGGGTTTACCTAAAAATTTTTTTTCTACAAAAACCGCCGTATCGGAGGCTATTATCAAATATTCACCTTTGCAGGATAACCCCCTTTCAACACTTCTTGCTTTTAAAATGGCATTAGCTTTTACATCTTTGGGTGAATTTACCTTTAATTCCTTCCCCGTAGGGGGTATAATTTCAAAATTTTTTAAACCTATAATCTTTAAAATTTCCCTCCTCCGGGGGGAAGAAGAGGCAAGAATTAACCTCATAGCTTTAAAAATTTTAAGTTTCTAATGGCTAATCACATTGGGGAACTATATTTTCCAATAAAATAGTTACGCGATTATCCTCTCCGCTTTCAATCTCTATAATGTAAGGTTTTCCGTTTCTTAGGAAGAGTTTTCCCCGCCGAATGTAATTGGCTAAATCCCCTTTGGGAATTAAAAGGAAAGCATCTTTTCCCAAAGGTTTAAATTCAAAAATCTTTTCGGGATTTTCCAAATGAAAAAGGATTTCTAAGATAGGATTTTTGTATTCTCTTCTATCAAATATCTCGCTATCCTCCCCTTCGTAACCCAGTTGTATGGTATCTCCTGTAACCACTATTTTAAAAACTGGTTTGGTCTCGTATATAATCTTCCACGAATTCTCCTTAGTTTTTATAAAAACCCCGCGATAGGTTTTATATTCTCCATCAAATACCGCTTTTTCTACGAAGAATACTGAAAAACATTCTTTGTATGGAATTAGTTTGTTTAATAGGCCTTCACTTTCCGCCAAGGAAATTTCCGATAAAAGAAGGAGACTTATCTTGACAACGGTAAAAAAAAAGTTTAGAATGGACTTTGTATAATGGATCTTTTGGAATTTTACATAGCCCATGAGTATGAAAATCCTACAAATATATTCTTTTACAGACCTATAAAGGTTACAACCAATTTATTGAAAGCAAAAATTTTGGATGATTATAAAATAAACTTTGAAAAAGTTTACCAATTTTATTTGAACTTAGACGGGTTAAATTTTTCCTTTATTGCTAAACCTATTCGCGAAAGTTCGCCTCAAGAGATTTTATTTCTAATTAAAGAAAGTAGGATAGAATTGCGGAAATATCCCCGTCTAAAGACCGAGAGGTTAGGAATTAAAGTCTCCGCGGATGACTTACAAGGGAAACTTATAGATATTTCTCTTGGAGGGTGCAAAGTAGGTTTTGAAACTACTATACCGACAGATTTTTACAAAAACTCTCCCCAAAAAATTTTAACTATAGAGCTTCCCGAGGGGAAACCTATAAAAATTTCCGCCTATATAGTAACTGTAAATCTACAACAAAATACCGTTTCCTTTAAATTTCTACAAAAGAGTGAAAAAATCCTGAAACTTTATGCAAAAATTAGTGAATATATAAAAATGGAACAAAAAAAGAATTAAGACAACCCTTTAGCCCTTTTATAAGCTTCTTCCAAAACCTCCACAATAGTTCCCTTCATACCTTCCTTATTTAATTTGGATAGACCATAAATGGTTGTTCCCGAGGGAGAAGTGACCCTATCCCTTAAAATTGCGGGGTGTAGATCTTCTTCTTCCATAAGGGAAATAGTTCCAAGGAAAGTGGAAACCGCTATTTTTAAAGCGGTTTCGTATTTAAACCCCAATTTAACACCTCCCTGGGCGAAAGCGTCCAAAATTTCCGCAACAAAGGCGGGGCCGCTACCCGCTAAAGCGGTTACGCTATCTATAAGGCTTTCTTCCACTTCTAAAATCAATCCCGTAGGGGCCAATAGTTTTTTTATCTTCTCTATGTCTTTAGTAGAAAAGTTTTCCCCAAAGGTTAGAGCCCAAACGCCTTTACCCACCTTGACATTGATATTGGGCATCGCCCTAACCAATTTAATGTTCTCCTTACCGAATAACTGCTGCAATTTTTTTAGCTCTACACCCGCACATATGGAAATAAAAACTTTCTTCTCCAAAAGAGGTAACTCTTTTATTTGGGAAACAACGGTTGGCAAATCTTTGGGTTTGACCGCAAGGAAGATAACCTCGCTTTCTTTAACTACCTCATCGGTGCTTGCCACTTTAAAACCTTCCCTTTGGAGTTTTTCCTTACTCTCCGCACTGTTTACGGAAACGATGAAGTCTTCCTTGGAAAAATTTCCCGTTTTTAGAAAGCCTTCCGCTATAGCCCTTCCCATATTTCCAAAGCCGATGAAACCGATTTTTCCCATGGGTTAAACATTTTTACAATTAACCACTTTCAATGGAGGTAAAAGAAAGACTCTACAGGCTCATAAAGGAGAAAAGCCTTAAAATTGCAGATAAGCCCATTTTTAAACTCTCCTCGGGCAGATTATCGCGATATTACTTAGACTTAAAGAGGGTTACCTTAGACCCCGAAGGTGGATATCTTATCGGACATTTACTTCTTGAAATGGTTAAGCCTTTAAAAATCACCGCCATAGGTGGACTGACTTTGGGGGCCGACCCCATAGCCTATGCGGTTTCTCTGATTTCCTACCAAAAAGGAGAACCTATTAAACCCTTTATCGTAAGAAAAGAGCCCAAAGGACACGGAACCAAAAGGTGGATAGAGGGAAATGTCCAACCCGGTGAAAAGGTTGTAGTGGTTGAAGATGTTGTAACCACTGCTGCTTCGGCACTAAAGGCGGTAAAGGTCTGTAGGGATTACGGTCTTGAGGTTGTTGCGGTTTGTACCATCGTAGACCGTAATGAAGGGGGAAGGGAAAAGGTGGAAAAAGAAGGATTAAAACTACACTCCCTGTTTACCATTGCCGATTTTCTAAACCGAAGAGACTAAGCTGTGGATATATTTGTAATACGCCGCGCAGGCTCCCTCCGATGATACCATACAAGAACCTAAGGGGTTTTTGGGAGTGCAGGCGGTTCCAAAAATTTTGCAATCGGTAGGTTTAGCCTTTCCTTTTAAAATCTCTCCGCATATGCATAGTTTGTGGTCTTCCGAAGATTTATGGGGAAGGATATATTTGAAATAAATTTCCGCATCAAACTGCGAATATTCTCCCTTTAACTTCAAAGAGCTGAAGGGTATATCTCCTAAACCCCTCCATCTAAACTTTTCTCGGGGTTCAAAGTATTTGGCCATAAGTTCTTGAGCCCTTATATTGCCTTCCCAGGCAACCGCTCGGGAGTATTGAATTTCAACTTCGGCCCTTCCTTCCTTAAGTTGGTTCAGTATAAGTAACACACCTTCCAGGATATCTACAGGTTCAAAACCGCTTATAACAACGGGGACTTTATATTTTTCCACAAAAGGTTTATAAGCCTTTCCTCCTATTATTGCACTAACGTGGCCGGGACCTATAAATGCTTTTATTTCGCTCTCTTTTATTACCGCTTCCATAGCGGGGATAACCAAAACGTGGTTTACGTGGACAAGCAGGTTTTTAATTCCCTCCTTTATAGCCAATTCCAATAAACCGGCCGTCATGGGGGTAGTCGTTTCAAAACCTATGGCGAAAAATACAACTAGCTTTTCGGGATTCCGTTTGGCTATTTCCAAACTCTCTAAGGGCGAATAAACCATCCTTATATCCCTTCCTAAGGAACGCTCTTTTATTAAGGAACTTTCGGAACCGGGAACCCTCATCATATCCCCGTAAGTGGTAAGAATCACCCCCGGCTGCCTCGCTATGGCTATGGCCTGGTCTATCCTTTCCTTGGGCATCACACAGACGGGACAACCGGGCCCGTGTAGAAATTCAATGCCTAACTCTCCTAGTAGCTTATTCAAACCATACCTCATAATGGCATGGGTGTGTCCTCCGCAAACTTCCATTATTTTTACGGGCTTACCCGCATGGGTTTTTTCTATAGCCTTTAAAAGTTTTTTCACCAATAAAGGGTCTCTGAAATTCTTAAAGAGTTCCATTTGGGGGTATAGTTTAAAGGGCAACCGGGGGAAGGATTAATACCCTATGTTAGGTTTTAAAAGTATTAGTATTTCCCAATATTCTTTAACTCCCCTACTCTATATGTTAAATTTCAAAAATTAAAAGTTCCCTCCAGGAGGTTGATTATGGGAAAAACCTATTGGGAAACTTTTAAGGAAGCGGGGATTTCCAGAAGAGAATTTTTGAAATTTGCGACCTATATAACCGGTTTAATGGGATTGGCACCTTCTATGGTCCCCAAAGTAGTTCACGCCCTTGAAACCAAGGAAAGAATTCCCGTTATATGGCTTCACGGTTTGGAATGTACCGGTTGTACCGAATCCTTTATAAGGTCTAACGCACCCTACGCCAGTGACCTCCTTTTGAATCTTATAACCCTTGAATACGATGAGACTCTTACCGCCGCATCGGGAATCCTTTACGAAGAAAGCGGTAAAATGGTAAGGGCAGGATTGGTAGGCCATCTCGATAAAGTAGTTGAAGAATACAAAGATCGTTATATCCTCATCTATGAAGGGGGTGTTCCCTTAGGGAATGATGGTAAATATTGTATCGTTGCGGGAAGGTCCTATAAAGAAGACGTTATAGAATTGGCTCATCACGCTATGGCGTTAATAGCTATGGGAACATGCTCATCTTGGGGTGGTATTCAGGCTGCTAAACCCAATCCCACCGAATCGGTTGATGTTACGAAACTGGTTAAAAAACCCGTTATAAGGGTTCCCGGATGTCCCCCTATACCGGAAGTTATTACCGGAACAATACTCCATATAGCCCTTTTTGGAATACCCCCCGTTGATGATCAAGGAAGGCCTAAACAGTTCTTTGGAAACCGTATTCACGATACCTGCTATAGGAGACCATTTTTTAATGCGGGACAATTTGTGGAAAAACCCGATGACGAAGCGGCGAAAAAGGGATGGTGTCTTTACAAAATCGGATGCAGGGGACCTACAACCTACGCTTCTTGCGGTAACCTAAGGTGGTTTGGAGGAATTTCCTATCCCATCCAATCCGGTGCCCCCTGTATCGGTTGTGCGGATAAAAACTTCTGGGATAAAGACCCATTCTTTGAAAGGCTTAAAGGTGTTGTTACCTCCAAAAGTTGGTGTGGCCGCCGCCGTAACCACCGGTGCCCTTGCCGCCCACGCTATTGCGGCCGGCATTAGACATTCCAACAAAAAAGATGACGAACATTGATTAACCTTTTCTCCTATTTGTTTTAAAAACTTTTGGGAGGGTAAAAAATGCCAAAAAGGGTTGTAGTAGACCCCGTTACCAGAATTGAAGGTCACCTAAGGGTTGAAGTTGTCGTTGATGAAACAAACAAAACCGTTAAAGACGCCATATCCTCCGCCACTATGTGGAGGGGTATAGAGGTAATAATCAAAGGTAGAGATCCTAGAGATGCCTGGGCCTTTGCCCAAAGGATATGCGGGGTATGCACCTCTATTCACGCCCTCGCTTCGGTAAGGGCCGTTGAAGATGCACTGGATATTCAAATTCCTAAAAACGCCAATTACATAAGGAACATAATGTTGGCATCTCTTTATGTTCACGACCACGTAGTTCACTTTTACCACCTACACTCATTGGATTGGGTTTCCCCTATAGAAGCTTTAAATGCCGACCCCGTAAAAACCGCAGAACTCCAAAAGGCTATCATTAATAAATACGGAAAAATTGTAGAGCTGGCAAAGGATTACACCGGTTTGAAAGCTTACGCCAGAAGATTTCCCAAAGCCACACCCGCATACTTTAAGGCGATTAAAGATAAAATTAAACAGATAGTAGATAGCGGACAATTGGGTATTTTTGCTCCTGCAAATTGGTGGCACCACCCCGATTACAAAAAGTTACCTCCCGAAGTACACTTAATGGCAATAGCTCACTACTTGGAAATGTTAGACCTACAAAGGGAATTTGTCATACCCCACGTGGTATTCGGAGGTAAAAACCCCCATCCCCACTACTTAGTGGGAGGTATGAACTGCTCCATATCCCTTGATGATGGAAATGCACCCATAAACACGGAAAGGTTGGGGTTGGTCCAAACTTCCGTAGAACTGGCATTGGACGCGGTTAACTACTTTTATATATTGGACCTGTTGGCAATAGCCGATATCTATCTTAACAAGCACAACTGGTTCTACGGAGGGGGTCTTGCCAAAGAGAGAGTTCTCGGATTTGGAGATTTCCCCGACGAGTCTTATAGAGACTTTAGTAAAACTGGAGATTATTGGGAGAAGATCCTTTATCACGCCAACGGAATAGTGCATAACTTCAAAGATGGAGTAGAAAAAGCTAAATATGAACCTTTCACTAAGGAAGGGATTCAACATATAGCCGAATACGTACAGCATTCCTTCTATCACTATGAGGTAGGAGACAATAAACCTCTCCATCCTTGGGAAGGAGAAACAACACCGGCCCCAGAAGCGGTTCCCGAAACCCCCTGGAAGTTTCTAGACCCCGCTAAGAAGTATTCCTATTCGAAAACTCCCGTTTACAAAGGTATGACCCACGAAGTGGGACCTTTGGCAAGGTATATAGTTACTTACACGGCGGTAAAACAGGGACACATCACCCCTTCCTTCGTGGACGAAATGATTGTTAAACAGATTGATATGGTTTCCCAAATGCTCGGTATCCCCGCAGAAAAATGGTTGCTTTCCACCGTTGGTAGAACCTTAGCCAGAGGTTTGGAAGCCCAAGTTGCCGCAAATCTAAATACTTACTTCCTCAAAAAACTCTACGACAACATAAAGGCTGGAGATACCAAAGTAGCCAATAACGAAAAATTTGACCCCGAAACTTGGGGTAGCGGTATAAAACGCGGTGTAGGTTTCGCTGCGGCTCCTAGGGGAGGGCTGTCCCACTGGATTGTTATTAACGGAAAAACCACAGAAAACTACCAAGCAATAGTTCCTTCCACTTGGAATGTAGCTCCCAGACTTAAAAACGAACACGGTGAACAGAGGGCGGCTTACGAGGCGGCTATGTTGGATACCGAAGTAAAAGATGCAAGACACCCCTTGGAAATTATAAGAACAGTCCACTCCTTCGACCCCTGCTTGGCATGTGCAACCCATATTTATAACACCGAAGGTGAAGAAATTACCCAATTTAATGTAAACGCCGCTTGTGCTGTTTAATTTTCTTTTCTTTTTTAGTTTTTGGGGAGGTAGGTATCAATGGTGGCAAATGTGGTTAAAAAAGCCTTTTACAGGTTTTATCTGTTTCAACCGGGCTTGAGAATTTGGCACTGGATTCAATTTCTTGCCATATTGGTGCTATTTATAACCGGTCTCTATATAGGTGATCCCTTCTTTATAGGTTCCATCGGTTGGGAAGCCAACGATGCATACGCCCATGTCCTTTCTATGGATCTGATAAGGTTAATCCACTTCGCGGCGGGATATATATTGCTATTTGCATTTTTATATAGGATTTTCTTGATGTTTACCAAAAAGTCCCACTTTTCGTTACTAATCCCCAAATTCTGGAAACCTTGGTTCTGGAAAGGTATCATAGAAGTTTTACTCTTCTACGCATTTATAAAGAAATCCCACTTGCCTTTGATAAGAAATCCCCTTGCCCGTATCGCATATGTGTTCGTATTGTTGTTGATATTCTTTGAAATATGGACCGGGTTTGCAATGTATGGGCTTTCCGACCCCAGCGGTTTTTGGGCTAAATTTGTAAGTAACTGGACTTTAGCCTTCTTTGGAAGCGAATACGAACTCCATTTCTGGCATCATGTGGTAGCGTGGGTAATTGCTATCTTTGTAATAGTTCACGTTTATATGGTATTTTTTAACGACTTTATAGCTAAAGAGGGTGAACTCTCCTCTATGACCGCAGGGGTTAAATACTTCCCCGAAGGGCATCTACCCGAGGATTGCGACGATGTCGCTTCCCAAAAGGAATGCAAAAAACTCAGAGAACAAAGTTAGTAACCTTATTCCTTTTCCTTTTTAAAGTTTTTTACTTAGATGGATAGAAAAAAGAATAAAATTGTCATCAGAGGGGCTCGTCAGCATAACCTCAAAAATATAAACGTTGAAATACCTAAAAATAAACTGGTTGTAATAACCGGCGTAAGCGGAAGTGGAAAGTCTTCTTTGGCTTTTGATACCCTCTATGCGGAAGGATATAGGAGATTTGTCGAAAGCCTATCCGCTTACGCGCGGCAATTTTTAGGGGTAATGGAAAAACCCGAAGTAGATTCCATAGAGGGACTTTCCCCCGCTATAGCTATAGATCAAAAAACAACTTCCAAAAACCCCCGTTCCACCGTAGGAACGATAACGGAAATATACGACTATTTAAGGGTTTTGTTCGCCAACATAGGGAGACCCCATTGTCCCGTCTGCGGTAGGCCCTTGGAGGGGCTTTCTCCCCAGGAGGTTTTAGACAAAATAATGGTAAAATACAAAGGAAAGAAAATAATAATCACCGCACCCGTTATTAGAGGGAAAAAGGGAGAATTTAAGGATTTCCTCAAGGGTGTAAGGAAACTCGGTTTTTCCCGAGTAAGGGTGGATGGAGAAATTTACCGCATAGATAAGGTTCCACCCCTTGAGAAAAACAAAAAACACGACATTGAAGTGGTTATAGATAGGCTCACCGTTAAAGAAGATAATAAAGCCCGTCTTTTATCGGATATAGAAAAGGCTTTTGAAATAGCCAATGGGGTTTTAAAGGTTTTGGTAGAAAACCCTTAAAAACCATTCATCGTAAAGCAGATATGTAGGTTAAAAGTAGCTTCTACTATTTAGGATTATTTCTACAAATTTTTAATTTTAATTGATATGCCCTCTCCCAAATACCTTGAAGAGATTTACAGCGAAAAGATGGCTTGTCCCGAACATGGAATAAATCTACCCGAACTTTCCGCAAGACTATTTTCTTTCAACTCCCCCTACGGGGCTTGTCCCGACTGTAAAGGATTGGGTGTTAAGTGGGAAATAGACCCCGAAAGTTTAATAGAGGAAGAAAAACCGGTGGAGGAAGCCATTAAACCTCTTCAATCTATAAACTTTAACTACTTGAAATTCCCTTTACGAAGGGTTTTAAAGTATCTAGGTTACAGTCCGAGGGCTAAGTGGAAAGAATTACCCAAAGAGGTTAGAGAACTAATACTCTACGGTGATAGAACCTATCTTGGGTTGGAGGGAATAATCCCCCACCTTGAAAAGAGATATTTAGAAAGCGAAATCGACAAGGTTAGGGAGGAATTGAAAGACTACATAAGGGAAAAGACCTGCCCAACCTGCGGAGGTTCCCGTTTAAGGCAAGAAGCCCTAAATGTTCTAATAGATGGAAAGAGCATTTGGGACATAGTACAGATGCCCATAGGAGAGGCTAAAAAATTCTTTGAAAACCTAAGGGAGAAGCTAAGTGAAAAGGAAAAACAGATTGCCGATAGGCTTTTGGAGGAGATAATCAACCGTCTCGGCTTTCTGGTAAATGTGGGGCTGGACTATCTCACTTTGAGCCGAACCGCAACGACCCTAAGCGGTGGAGAAGCCCAACGGATTAGATTGGCAACCCAATTAGGTAGTAAATTAACTGGTGTCCTTTATGTGTTGGACGAACCTTCCATAGGACTCCATCCGAGGGATACCACAAAACTTATAAAGACCCTAAAAAGTTTAAGGGATTTGGGAAACACCGTTGTAGTTGTGGAACACGACCCTGAAACCATAGGAAGTGCGGATTGGATCATAGAGCTGGGACCTGGGGCGGGTGACAAAGGCGGACAGGTGGTAGCGGTTGGAACGGTGGAAGATATAAAGAAAAATCCCAACTCCTTAACGGGTGGATATCTAAGTGGTCGTCTAAAAATTGAAGTTCCCAAAGAGAGAAGAAAACCGAGGGGTAAGTTATTAAGAATAATAGGGGCAAGGGAACACAACCTAAAAAACATTACGGTAGAGATACCCTTAGGCTGTTTTGTGGCAGTAACCGGCGTGAGCGGAAGCGGAAAATCCACTCTAATTTACGATATTTTGTGGAAAGCTGCAAAGCGGAGGTTTTATAAATCGGCAGAAGAACCGGGAGAACACGATAGTATTGAAGGTTGGGAACACATAGACAAAGTTATAAATGTAGACCAATCGCCCATAGGTAGAACACCCCGTTCCAACCCCGCAACCTACACCAAAATTTTTGACACCATAAGACAACTCTTTGCCTCCACACCCGAAGCCCGAGCCCGAGGTTGGAAACCGGGAAGATTTTCCTTTAACGTAAAAGGTGGTAGATGTGAGGCCTGCCAAGGTGAGGGAGTGGTCAAAGTAGAAATGCACTTTTTGCCACCCGTATATGTTACCTGCGAAGTTTGTAAAGGAACCCGTTACAATGCCGAAACCCTTGAGGTTAAATACAAAGGAAAAAACATTGCGGAAGTTTTAGATATGACCATAGAGGAGGCTTACCAATTTTTCGAAACCATTCCTAGTTTAGAAAGAAAACTAAAACTTCTGTTGGATGTAGGTTTAGGTTACCTAAAGTTGGGACAACCCGCACCCACACTAAGTGGGGGTGAAGCTCAAAGAATTAAACTGGCTAGGGAACTTTCCAAAAAAGACACCGGAAGGACTTTGTATCTATTGGATGAACCCACAACCGGACTTCATTCGGATGATGTAAAGAAACTAATAAAAGTCCTCCAAAGGTTAGTAGATAAAGGCAACACAGTTGTGGTTATAGAACACAACTTAGATGTGATTAAAAGTGCAGATTGGATTATAGATTTGGGCCCCGAAGGGGGGGATAAAGGGGGAGAGATTGTAGCGCTGGGAACTCCCGAGGAGGTAGCCCAAAATCCCAAAAGCTGGACTGGAAGGTATTTAGAGAGGATTTTTAAAGGT
>DTXZ01000071.1 GCA_012962155.1 Aquificales bacterium | reverse complement strand
AGATAACAGAGGAGAAGAAAGCCTATATAGACAAATACTTTGTGAAGTTGGAGTTAGAACTACCCGAATATGTATGGAAGTTGAGCAAGGTGTCCGAGGCAGGGGGGTGCCGAATTTATCAACCAATTTTTCAATGGGAACACCGTCTATGTTATCCCTAACTCGGGAGGAATAAAAGGCTTTTCCACCCACCTTGTTGGCGAGTCCTAAGTTTATTCTGTTTATAACAGGTTTCTCGTAATCCTTTTTCATAAAAAAATTGTCGCCAATAGGGGGTTTTATTTCAAACTTGGATTTGGCTAACCTCTATATCCTATGTTTATCGGCGCTCACGTGTCAGCCGCCGGTGGAGTGGAAAAGGCACCCCTAAACGCAAAAAGGATAGGGGCCAACGCCTTTGCCCTTTTTCTAAAGAACCAAAGGAGGTGGTTTGACCGACCCTATCCACCCGAAAGGGTGAAAAAATTTAAAGAAAACGTCAGAAAATTGGGTTTCTCTACCGATTGTATCTTGCCCCACGCGGGGTATCTTATAAACCTCTGCTCACCCGATAAGGAAAAGGCGGAAAAATCTTTCCTTGCACTTTTGGACGAGGTTGAAAGGGCAAACCAGTTGGGACTTAAATATGTAAACTTCCATCCGGGAGCCCACTTGGGAAAATACGGTGAAAAGGAAGCTCTAACGATAATAGCGGAAAGGATAAACCAAATATTGGACAAAAGCGAAGGGGTAACTTTGGTTCTGGAAACCACTGCGGGGCAAGGTAGTAATCTCGGTTACAGGTTTGAACATCTAGCTCAAATAATAGAGCTGGTTGAGGACAAAAGCAGAATAGGGGTCTGTATAGACACCTGTCACATCTTTGCGGCGGGATACGATATTTCAACGGAAAAGGGCTATTTGAAAACTATGGAGGAGTTTGAAAAGGTTATAGGGTTTAACTACCTAAAGGGGGTTCACCTAAACGATAGCAAAGCCAAATTGGGTAGCAGAAAAGACCGCCACGCACCTTTGGGAGAGGGTTACATAGGGCTTACCCCTTTTAGGTTAATCGTAAACGACGATAGGTTTAAGAATGTTCCACTGATATTGGAAACCCCAGAGCCGGAGCGTTGGCCCGAGGAGATAAAACTCCTTAGGAGCTTTATGGAAAATTAACCCCTTATGTCGGTTTTCCTCTTTAAAATACAAATTTTTCCTATAAAGTCCTTTGACCCTTTGGAAGTTGATAGTGTAAAAATAACCCCCGGCGGTAGCTTGGATTGGGACCGCCGGTTTGTCTTTTTTAGGAAAGACAACCAAAAGGTTATTTCCCGAAAGTGGGAAAAAAAACTATACGCGATAAGGACATTCTACGACCTAAAAAGGGAAGAGGTTACTTTCTCCCACCGAGGGATGGAAAAGGGGTTTAAGTTTTCCCAAAAGGGTGACATTGAAAGATTTATAGGTGACATTTTGGGCTATGGGGTAGTTTTTAAAGAGAACACCCACAGGGGTTTTCCCGACGACCTGGAGGCCTATGGACCTACCGTGGTAGCCCGTTCCACCGTTAGGGAAATCGGAAGGTGGTTCTCCCTATCGGAGGAAGAAATGCGCCTTCGTCTTAGAACCAATCTGGAATTAGACGGGGAGGAACTTCCCCCCTTTTGGGAGGACAAACTCTACGGACAAAAAGGGGAGGTTGTCTGGTTTAAAATAGGCGGTGTTCTCATAGGTGGGGTAAATCCCTGCAAAAGGTGTCCCATCCCCACCAGAAACCCACTAACGGGTGAGGAGATTAAAGATTTCAAAACCCGTTTTGTGGAGATGAGAAAAAAAACTCTACCACCTTGGGCGCCTAAGGAGAGGTTTGATACCTTCTACCGTTTAACGGTAAATACGATAGTGCCTCCCTCCCAAGGGGGGAAAGTTTTAAAAGTAGGGGACAAAGTGGAAATAGTAAAGAAAGAAAAACTTTAATCAACCGGTTTGGCGTCAATAGGCCCCTCTCCACCTTCCGAACCTTTATTGTTGTTATTGTCTTTTCCTCCTTGGGTTGCCCGGTAAAGTTTTTCCGCATATTTGGTGGCCAACTGCCGTGCTTCCTCTAGTTTCTTTTCAACCTCGTTAAGGTCGGTGGATGTTTCTATTACCTTTCGGCTTTCCACAACCAGTTTTTCCAATTCTTTGCGTTCTTCTTCCGTAAATTTATCGGGGGACTCCTTGAGTAGCTTTTCTATGGGGTAGATAATTTGGTCCAGTTGGTTCTTAAGTTCTATAAGTTTTTTCTTTCTCTCGTATTCATCTTTGTGTTTTTCGTATTCCTCAAGCATTTTCTTAACTTCCTCTTCCGTTAGACCACTGGAGGGTTGAACGGTTATAGACTGCTCTTTTCCCGTTGCTTTGTCCTTAGCGGTTACGTGCAGAATACCGTCAGCGTCTATGTCAAAGCAAACTTCTATTTGGGGAACGCCTCTGGGTGCGGGGGGTATTCCGGTCAGTCTAAAAGTTCCAAGCAATTTATTCTCCTTTGCTATAGGACTTTCGCCTTGGTATACCTTTATTTCAACTTCGGTTTGGAAGTCGCTCACGGTGGTAAAGGTTTCGCACTTCCTAACGGGAATGGGTGTATTTCTCGGTATTAAAACGGTCATGGCACCGCCGTAGGTTTCTATACCGAGCGATAAAGGTGTTACGTCTATGAGCAAGATGTCCTTTTTCTCTCCGCTTAGTATACTGCCTTGAATGGCCGCTCCTATCGCAACCACTTCGTCGGGGTTTACTCCCTTGTGGGGTTCTTTACCGAAGAACTCTTTAATCTTTTGCTGAACCAAGGGAATTCTCGTAGAACCTCCCACCAATACCACATCGTCTATCTCTTCGGGTTTTAGGTTGGCGTCGGCAAGGGCTTTTTTAACAATTTCTAGGGTTCGGTCAATTATATCCTCTATCATCTGTTCTAGGCGGGCTCGGGTCAATTTCTTTTGTAGGTGAAGCGGTTGTTTGGTTGCGGGGTCTATCGTTATGAAGGGTAGTGAAATTTCCGTTTCCATTTTAAAGGAAAGTTCTTTTTTAGCCTGTTCCGCCGCATCCTTGAGCCTTTGAAGGGCGGTTTTATCGTTCCTTAGGTCTATACCCGTTTCCTTTTTGAATTCCTCAATAAGCCATTCCATAATCCTCTCGTCTATATTGGCGCCGCCTAAAAAAGAGTCTCCCGCGGTTGCTTTAACTTCTATAACTCCATCGCCCCCTTCCAATATGGATACGTCAAAGGTTCCCCCTCCAAAGTCGTAAACCAAAATTTTGGCGTTTTCCTTTTTATCCAATCCGTAAGCCAACGCCGCCGCGGTAGGTTCGTTTAAGACCCTTACGACCTCCAATCCCGCCAGCTTTCCCGCCATTTTGGTAGCCTGACGTTGGCGTTCGTTGAAGTATGCGGGAACGGTTATAACAGCCTTTTGGATTTTTTCACCTAGGTAGCTTTCTGCCGCCTCTTTCAGTTTCCTTAGAATGTGGGCACCCACTTCTTCGGGACGAACCAATTTGCCCGCATTCGGGATATCAAAAACCGCATCTCCTTTGTCGTCTTCAACGACTTTGTAGGAAACCCTTCCGATAATATCCCGAACTTCGCTGAATTTTCTACCTATAAACCTCTTGCTTTCGTAAACGGTATTGAGGGGGTCTAAAATGGCACGCCTTTTTGCGGGTTCTCCCACGAGGATTTCCTTTTCCTTTGTCCAAGAAACCACAGAGGGGGTTATTCTGTTTCCTTCCTGATTTTGAATCACGATAGGTTCACCGCCAACCACAACCGATACCACCGAGTTGGTGGTTCCCAAGTCTATACCAATTATTTTTTCGCCCATAGTTACCTCCTCCTAGGAAAGCTTACTATTTGTTTTAATATATAACTTTAGCGGAGTTTTATAAAGGTTTTGTGACATATTTAGTGTAAAGGCTTTCTTTTTTAACTGGAAAGGGTCCTATCTAAAAAAGGAAAAATTAAAAGAAAAATTAGGAGTTTTGGTCCTCGCTTAAAATAAACTCCACCGCGGTTCTAACTCCGAATCCGGTTCCACCGCTTTTGGGATTCCACTTGTAAGGTTTCCTCGCCCATGCGGGACCCGCTATATCTATGTGGATCCAAGGAATGGGGTTGCCATCCTTTTGACCTACAAATTCTTGAAGGAACATTGCGGCCGTTATAGCCCCTCCATAGCGGGATTTACCCAAGTTGGAAAGGTCCGCAACTTCACTCTTGATCTCTTCCCTCATTAGCTCGTCGTCCAACGGCAGTTGCCACATTCTTTCGCCGGTCTTTTTAGAAATTTCCCAGTAGGTATGAACAAAATCCTCATTGTTTCCGAAAATTCCCGCGGTGTATTCTCCCAAGGCTACCACGCAGGCCCCGGTAAGCGTTGCCATATCCACTATGTAATCGGGAGACTGCTCGCTGGCGTAGGTTAAAACATCTCCCAAGGTGATTCTTCCCTCCGCGTCGGTATTGGCGACCTCAACGGTTTTACCATTTCTCATTTTGATGATATCGTCGGGACGGTAGGATTCGCCGCCGGGCATGTTTTCCGCTACACCCACAAAGCCGTGAATTTCTACATTTTGGGGTGCCAATCCCAACTTTTTAAGCTCTCCCAAGGCTTTAAAAATTCCCAAAACCGCACAGGCACCCGACTTGTCCATCTTCATGGTTTTCATAAATTGTTCCGGTTTTAGGTTTAGACCTCCGCTGTCGAAAGTGAGTCCCTTACCCACAAAGGCGATTTTCTTTTTGGCTTCACCCTGAGGTTTGTAGATTAGGTGGATAAACCTCGGTTTGGTTTTGCTACCTCTACCCACCGCCCACAGTCCGGGCATTTCCCTTTCAACCCAACAGGGGTCTTTTATGTCCACTTCAAACCCGTATTGTTCGGCTATCTCTCTGGCTATTTGAGGAAAGGTTTCGGGGTTTATCTCATTGGGAGGGGTATTTACCAAATCCCTCGTAAAATTTTGGGCTTCCGCCAAAACCCTACCGAGGATAACCTTTTTTTCGTCAGCATTGGTGAAGTAAACTTTTTCCCATCCTTTGGAGTTTTCTTCATCTTTTTTGGTTTTATATTTATCAAAGTTGTAGCTTCCCAAAACTAGGCCCTCGCTACAGGCTTGGGAGCATATCGCCTTTTTTACATCTATTAGAACAATTTTGTTTTTATCCTTTAGAAGCCTTTGGGCCACTTTGGCGGATACCTCCCTTGCAACGTTACGATTTACCTTTTCCCTCTTGCCGAGACCCGCAATGTAAATCCTTTTAAAGGCATAACCGCTTACGGGAACTTTTAGAATTTCACCTTTTTTACCTTTAAAGTTCTCGTCTTGGGCAAAGGGTTTAACCTTCTCCAAAACCTCGTGGGGGAGTTCTTCCAGCCCTTCCTCAAAGGTGAAAAAGACTACCGCATCCCCCTGAAAGATTTTCCAGTCTTCATTAAACACTTTTACTTCCATAATGGAATAATATTGTTCCCTTTTTAGGGAAGGTTTAAATTATCTTTTATGTCACCACTATACCCCGCTACCGAAGAGTTGGAAAAAGAGATTTTGACCCTTACTGAGAAAAACCGGCAGGTTGCAAAGGCGATAGAATACGCCAAAACAAAACACGAAGGGCAGTTCAGAAAAACGGGAGAACCCTACATAGTCCATCCCCTTTGGGTGGCCCTCAAATTGGCGGAAATGAAACTTGATATTCCAACGGTGGTAGCGGGGGTTTTGCACGACGTGGTAGAGGATACCGATGCCAGTTTAGAGGAGATAGAAAAACTTTTTGGCAAAGAGATTGCCTTAATTGTGGACGGACTTACGAAGTTGGATAAACATAAGTTCCGTTCAAAGGATGAAGCCAACGCCGAAAACTTTAGGAAACTCCTCTTGGCAACGGCAAAAGATATTAGGACCCTCATTGTTAAGCTCGTAGATAGGCTCGACAACATGAGGAGTTTGGGAATTTTTCCTCCGGAAAAACAGAGGCGGATAGCCAAGGAAACCCTTTTGGTTTACGCACCCCTTTCCCACCTTTTGGGGATTTGGGAAATAAAGTCCCAACTGGAAGATTTAGCCTTTAAATACCTCTACCCCGAAGAGTATGAAAGGGTTAAAACCTTTGTGGGTAGGGCGAGAAAGGAGCTGGAAGAGTATTTAAAAAAATACATAATTCCACCCCTTAAGCTTGAGCTGGAAAAGGCGGGTATAAGAGGAGAGATAAAATACCGCTCCAAACACCTCTATAGTATTTGGGAAAAAACCAAAAGAAAGGGTATCTCTTTGGAAGAGGTTCACGACATTTTGGGCGTCAGGGTTATAACCGACACGGTGGCGGAGTGTTATTCCACCCTCGGGATTGTCCACCAACTTTGGAAACCGGTAGCGGGGAAATTTAAAGATTACATAAGCACCCCCAAGCCCAACCTTTACCAATCGCTCCACACCACGGTGGTGGGGCCCAAAGGTAGATGGGTTGAATTTCAGATACGAACTTGGGATATGCACTATATAGCGGAAAAGGGTATAGCGGCCCACTGGGCTTATAAACAGGGAAGAAGACCAAAACCGCAAGAGGAGAGAATAGCCCAAGCTTTGCGGGAGTTGGTGGAAAGTTTCAACAACCCCCACGAGTATAAGGAAATAACGGAGAGACTTAGGTCGGAGTTGGAAAAGGAGATTTTCGTTTACACCCCAAAGGGGGACATTATAGCTTTGCCCAAAGATGCGACGCCCGTAGATTTCGCTTACGCAATTCATACGGAGCTTGGAAACCACTGCGTAGGAGCCAAGGTGGACGGAAGACTCGTTCCTCTCGATTACAAACTAAAGACCGGCGAAAGGGTGGAAATACTGACTTCTCCCCACAAAAAGCCTTCTCCTGAATGGCTTAAGTTTGTAAAAACCGCCAAGGCAAAACAGAGAATAAAACAATTTTTGAGGAAAGAGTTGGAAAAAACTCTCTTAGCGGAAGGTAAAAAAATTTGGAAAACCATAAGCGCCAAATATAACCTCTCGCTCGAGGAGGTACTTCAAAAGACCAAAAAAAGTGAAAAGGAGTTCCTGCTCCAATTGTCACAGGGAAAACTCTCCGAAAAGTGGGTACTTTCCCTACTTTCCCCCCAAAGGGTTGGGGAAAAAGAGGAAGAAGGGGCCAAAAGCGAAGGTATTTTGGATTGGAAGGAGTTTAAAGGCATAAAATACACCGTTGCCAGCTGTTGCCACCCCTTACCCGGGGAGGAGGTCAAGGCGGTTATCCAAAAAGGTAAGGGATTGGTTATCCATTCCCGAAATTGCCCCAACTTAAAAAATTTGGAAAAGATAGCTCCCGAAAAGGTTTTTACAATTCGGTGGACCCAAAAGGGACTCTTTCCCGTTCCCCTAAGGGTTGTAGCCTACGATTATATAGGACTTTTGGGGGATATTTCCTCCATCTTCGCCCAAAAGGGGGTTAATATCGTAAAGGCGGAAACCTCCTCGAGGGGAGATAGAGCCTATCTGAACATTGTAGGACTTTTTAAGGACTACAACCACCTCAAGGAGGTAGAGAGCGCCATTTTAAAACTCCCCAAGGTTTTGGGGGTTAAGAGGATTTAGGTTTATTCTTGTCTTTATCCTCCAGCACGGGGGCGTTTCCCCTAAAAAGCTCCTCCATAGTGGTTTCAAGTATTTCCTTTTGAGACCGGGGTTTTAAATCTGTCTCCCCCGAAAGGTATCCCTTCACCTTGCTTTCGCCATCTTCTTGTTTTTTTCTAAGCTCTTGTTTTAACTTTGAGAGTTCCATTTCCATTTGAATTTGCACCCATTCCTGGCGGAGCTTCCTTACAATGCGCCCCAAATTGGCGGCAAATTCAACCATCTTTTCGGGACCGAAAACCAAAAAAGCTACCGCCAAAATGACCAAAAGTTGAAGTTCCATTTTAAAGACCCCTTGAGGTTAAATTATTGTTCCACCGATGGAGAAGTTCCTAATAATTGTGGGACCCTGTGCGTTGGAAGACGAAGAGACTCCTTTGCAGGTGGCGGAAAAAATAAAGGAACTCTCGGAGGAATACCCCCAATTTGAGTTCGTCTTTAAGGGTTCTTTTGACAAAGCCAACCGAACCTCGGTACACTCCTTTAGGGGGGTGGGGCTTGGAAAGGGGGTGGAAATTCTTAAAAGGGTGAAGGAGAAATTCGGTTTAAAGACCACCACCGATGTGCACGAAACCTATCAGGTTGAGGCAGTTACCAAGGTAGTCGATATAGTTCAAATTCCCGCCTTTTTGTGCAGGCAAACCGACCTACTTTTGGAGGCGGGCAAAAGGGCTAAGGCGGTAAACGTTAAAAAGGGGCAGTTCCTCTCTCCCTGGGATACAAAACATATTGTTGAAAAACTAAAGTGGGCGGGAGCAAAGGAGATATACCTCACCGAGAGGGGGAGTTGTTTCGGATACAACAACCTCGTGGTGGACTTTAGAGGCCTTCCCGTTATGAAACAATACGCCAAAGTTATATACGATGCCACCCATTCGGTTCAAACCCCTTCCGCCGCGGGGGGCAAATCGGGCGGGATGAGAGAATTTATATTTCCGCTACTTAGAGCCGCTTTGGCGGTCGGAGTGGATGGGATATTTATGGAAGTTCACCCCAACCCTCCCGGTGCCAAAAGCGACAGTGCAACCCAAATTTATCTAAAGGATTTGCCATTTTTGGTGGAATTTATTGCAGAGGTAAAACCGAAATTGGAAAAGTATTGGAAGAAAAACATTGATTAGGCGTTCATCGCCTTTAGGAAATCTCTGTTTGTTTTGAATTTTCTCAACTTGTCCAAAAGGAATTCCATAGCCTCCACCGCGTCCATGGTGGATAGGAATTTCCTTAGCACCCAAATTTTTTGGAGCTCCCAAGGTTCCAACAAGAGTTCCTCCTTTCTGGTTCCCGATTTTTCTATGTTTATGGCGGGGAAAACCCTTCGCTCGTAAAGTCTCCTGTCCAGGTGTATTTCCATATTTCCCGTTCCCTTAAATTCTTCATAAATAACGTCGTCCATACGGGAACCGGTCTCTATCAACGCGGTAGCCAAGATGGTTAAGCTTCCGCCACCTTCTATGTTACGGGCGGCTCCAAAGAACTTTTTAGGTCTTAAAAAGGCGTTGGCTTCTATACCACCCGAAAGAACTCTTCCCGTAGGGGGGGTAACGGCGTTGGAAGCCCTGGTAAGCCTTGTAAGGGAGTCCAGCAGAATAACCACATCTTTGCCCATTTCAACCATCCTTTTAGCCCTTTCAATCATCAATTCTGCCACGTGCATATGTTTTTCGGGTGGTTCGTCAAAGGTGGAGGCTATAACCTCCGCCCCATCGCCGACGATTCTTTTCATTTCGGTAACTTCCTCTGGGCGTTCGTCTATTAAAAGTATGATTAGGTGAGCTTCGGGGTGGTTCCGAATTATTGCCGTTGCAATCTTTTGAAGTAGGGTGGTTTTACCCGCTTTGGGTGGCGCTACTATAAGTCCCCTCTGTCCCTTACCTATGGGGGCGATAAGGCTTACAACCCGCGTGGAAAGCTCGTGGGGGTCGTATTCGAGGTTAAACCTTTTGGTGGGATGGTACGGTGTCAATTTCTCAAACAGGGGTCTTTTTTTAGCTTCGTAAGGTGTTATGCCGCTTACCGCCTCCACCCTTATGAGGGCTTGGTATTTTTCACCCTCCCTGGGTGGACGGGCAAAACCTACTATCTCGTCGCCTATTCTAAGTCCCAATTTTTTAATGAGGTTGGGAGGAACGTAGGTGTCTTGGGGTGAAGGGGCGTAGTTGTTTTCGGCATATCTCAAAAATCCGTAACCTTCGGGGCGAATATCCAGAATGCCCTCTACAAAGCGAAGTCCATGTTTTTCCGCCTCCTTCTCAAGGATCCTTTTAATCAGTTCGCTTTTCTTCAAACCCTTGACCTTGGAAAGTCCTATCTCCTTACCCAGTTTTTGTAGCTCGGCAAGGGTTTTACCCACAAGGCTTGCATAGGTATGTTCCAACTGCAGGGTAGGTTTCTTTTTCTCCTCCGCGATTTCGTTAATTTCCTTATTTTCAACCTCTTGGGTTTGGTCCTGAGGTTGGGGTTGTCCTTGGGATTGCTCTTGAGACTGGGATTGAACCTGGGCTTGGGTTTGGATTCCGTTTATTTCACCATTTTTGGTTTCGTCTGCCATTTTCTTCCCTCCGAGTTTTTTAACTACTTTCCGATGCAAAAAGTGGAGAAAATTTGCCCTAAAACATCTTCGGTGGTTACGTCACCGATAATTTCCCCCAAAGAGTCGCTCGCCTCCCTGAGGTCCAGCATCAAGATTTCGGGAGAATAGAAATCCCCCTCCTTAAGGTAGGATAGGGCGTTTTCCAGAGCCTTTTTAGCCCTTTTTAAAAGCTCTTCGTGACGGAGGGAGATATAGATAGTTCCTCCCTCCGATGTGGAAATACCCGCAGCTTTTAAGATTTCCCTTTTTAGTTTTTCCAATCCCTCCCCCGTTTTGGCGGAAACTTTCAATATCGGAAAACCTTGTAAGGGGAAACCCCCGAGGTTTATTCTCTTTACTTTGTCTATTTTATTTAAAACCACCAGAGTTGGTTTTTCGCTTTGTTTTACCAGGTGTGCGAGTTTTATTTCCTCCTCCGTAGGTTCTTCTTCGCCGGCGTCCAAAACGAAGAGGATAATATCCGCCTCTTTTAGCTTTTGAAGGGATCGTTCCACCCCAATCCTCTCTACGGTATCTTCGGTATCCCTTACTCCCGCCGTGTCTATTAGGTTTATAGGAATACCGCCGAGGTTCACCGTTTCCTCCAGGTAGTCCCTGGTGGTTCCGGCAACCGAGGTTACTATCGCCCTTTCTTCCCCCAAAAGGCGGTTAAAGAGGGAGGATTTACCCACGTTGGGTTTTCCAACAATGGCTAGTTTTAACCCTTTGCGGATAGCCTTTCCGGTTTTTGCGGTATCCAACAGTTTGTTTACCCTTTTTAAAATTCCCTCCAATCGGGTTATAAGTTCCCCTTTCTCTACGGTGGGTATATCCTCCTCTTCAAATTCTATGGAACTCTCCACCAGTGCCAAAAGCAGGAGTAGTTCCTCCCGAAGGGGTTTTATCTCCTTGGAAAGGGCTCCCCTGAGCTGGTTTAAGGCTAGTTTTCGCGCCAATTCGGTTTTGGCGGATATAAGCTCCGCCACCGCCTCCGCTTGGGTGAGATCCAACTTGCCGTTTAAAAAGGCCCTTTTGGTAAATTCTCCCGGTTCCGCCAGCCGGGCACCTTCTTCCAAAAGTCTTTGCAAAACCCTTTTTAAGATAAGGGGGTTTCCGTGGAGGTTTATTTCCGCCATATCCTCGCCGGTATAGGAATGAGGAGCTTTGTAGTAAATAGCCACCGCCTCGTCTATGGGTTGACCGTCTTTATCCACAATCCAGCCGTAGTGGGCGTAGCGGGGCTTTAGGGTTTTGGATTTGGTTTTGAAAACCCTTTTAAGGATTTTAGCCACATCGCTACCGCTCATACGGACGATTCCTATGGCACTCTCCCCATAAGGGGTTGCTATTGCGGCAATTGTATCCCTTTTTTTTGTCATTTTCTTTCTTTATCGCCCTTTTTCTTTTTTGGCCAAAAGATCAATATCAAACCGACCGTAAAGAGAATTATCGGATAAACAACCGCCAAGGTGTAAAACCAATCCCTATTTTGCTCCATAGGTGTTTACTCCATTGCGGGGAAAACTTTAGTGGTGCCGGAGGCGGGAGTCGAACCCGCACGGGCGCAAGGCCCAGGGGATTTTGAATCCCCCGCGTCTGCCAGTTCCGCCACTCCGGCTTAGGGAAATGATTTTGCCGGATCTAATGGAATAATTATAAAAAAAGTCCCAAAAAGTGTCAAGGGAAGAAATAAACTTAGGAGGCGGTAGTTTCTCCACCTTCCGAGTTTTCTTCTCCTTCGGTCTTTTCCTCTTCCGGTTCAAGGATAACAACTACAACCTCGTCGGGGTTGTCCATTATCTTGGTTCCCTCGGGAACGGGAATGTCTTTAACGTAAAGGACGTCTCCCACATCGAGGTTGGAAACGTCTATTTCTATGTATTCGGGTAGTTTTGCGGGAGGAGCTTTAACGGTGAGGGTATGTAGAACAACTTCCAAGGTTCCACCTTTTTCAATACCTTTGGGTGTTCCGTTAATGTGAACGGGAATTTCCGCTTCAACCTCTTCGGTGTGGGTGAGATCCTGCAAATCTACGTGTATTGGATTGGTTCCCGTCCAATCGGTTTGCACCTCTTTTAAAATACAAACGCGGGGCTCTTTTTCACCTTCGACTTCAAGGTTTATAAGGAAGGCCTCTCCGTGGGGGAGTTTTTCAAAGTCTTTTTTGGATATATAAACGTGTAAGTTTTCTACTCCCTTACCGTAAACCTCTGCAGGAAGCCAACCCGCTTTTCTCATACGCTTTAGTTCGCTCTTTCTTCCTATCTTTCTAGGAATTGTTTTCAGGGTTATTCTTTTCATCTCCTCCTATACCTCCCGTGAAATTTACAGGTTCCTTTTGAAAACCAAAAGTAATAAGTTTAACCCAAAAGTGAAAAGAAAAAGTTTTTTACTCAAAAAGGATAGAAAGGGGTTTACCTTCTACGACCCTGCGGATAACTTCCGCAATAATAGGTGCTATAGGTAGCACCTTTTTTATCTTTATATCTTTGCTTTCCGTGGGTATGCTATCGGTTATCACAAGCTCGGTAAGTTTGGAATTATTTATCCTCTCAACCGCAGGTCCTGATAGAACTCCGTGAGTTATACAAGCCCCGACACTCTTGGCACCTTTGGATAGAAGCATTTCAGCGGCGGCAACCAAAGTTCCAGCGGTATCAACTATGTCGTCAATTATTACGCAATTTTTACCTTCGATGTTTCCTATAACGTCAAAAACTTCAACCGCATTGGGACGGGGCCTCATCTTGTAGATAATCGCAATTTCTGCCCCTAACTTCTTTGCCAATTTGCTAGCCCTTTTTGCCCCTCCCGCGTCGGGGGAAACTATAACCAGATCCTCTAGATTTTTGTTTAGTAAATATTCCGCAAAGAGGGGGATGGCGGTAATGTGTTCCACCGGTATGTTGAAAAATCCTTGAATTTGCTCCGTGTGAAGGTCTACCGCAATTATTCTATCGGTTCCCACGCTCTCTATCAGGTTGGCGAGAACCTTAGCGCTTATGGGTACCCTAGGTTGGTCTTTTCTGTCCTGCCGCGCGTAGGCGTAGTAGGGGATTACCAGCGTAACCTCTTTGGCGGAAGCCCTCTTTGCCGCGTCTACCAAAAGAAGTGATTCCATTATGTTGTCGTTTACGGGATGGCAAAGGCTCTGAATTACAAATACCCTCTTTTCCCTTACACTTTCGTTAATTTGAACCCTAATTTCCCCGTCGGAAAAACGGGTAACCAAAGTATCGGTAAGGGGAATCCCCAAAATCTCGGAAATTTGTCGGTTTAAAGAAGGGTGGGAACTTCCACCTATTAGGGCAACCTTTTCCAACATAATAAGGTTAAAAAAAATACTCACTTTAGGGCTTTTTCCAACAAGCTCTTTAGCTCCCTGAGGGAGTTTACCACCGCAAATGGTAGGTATTGGGCTTTTTCAATATCCTCTTTGGAATATTTTCCCGTAGTCACAAATACGGTTTTTAGGTTGTATTTCTCCGCGGGAATGAGATCGGTATAAAAGTCATCACTAGCAAAGTAGACCTCCTTATCTTCAAACCCCTTGAGGGCGAGTTTAAAAAACTCTTCGGATGGTTTTCCCAAACTAACCACTTCACTTTCGGGGTAATCGGTGGCGTGGATAAACATTTTTACCCAAGAACCGGTTGCGGGGTAATAAAGTCCATCGCTATCCTTCGCCAGTTTATTGGTATTTACCGCAACCGGTTTGGCTTTAAATTCCTTCAAAGCGGTGGTCACCTTTTTTATATCCTCAAAGGTTACTCCATGATTTTGGGCTATAAATACCGCATCCGCTTCGGGTGTATCTACTAAATTTATACCTTCCCCTTTTAGATATTCTTTAACCTCTTCCTCGCAAAAGGGTAAAACTCTGTTAAACTTCCTTAGGTAGTCGGGGGCAACCGCCAGAGCCGTTATAAGTTCTCCTTCCTTTAGCACCACACCCTTTTGGGCTAACCTCTCCTTCAAAACCTTAGGGGGAACCCGGGAATTATTGGAAACTACCCTAAAGGGTATCTCTCTATCTCTCAAAAAGTTTAGAAACTCACTGGTATCCTCAAACGGGTTTAGTTTTTTATCCCTTACCAAAACCCCGTCTAGGTCGAGCAGAATTCCTATATTTTTTCCCATAGGGGTTTTAATTATTCCGCCGAGCAGGTTACTAGGTAGTATTCACCCTTGCGGGTTACACTACACTTTATAGTGTAGCCTTCCTTTGTGTAGGTAAAGTTTTTTTCGGATGTAATTTCGTTGTCAAATCTGCTTATGTATAGAATGTCTCTATTTCCCCAAATGGAAAAACCAATATCAATGTATTCTTCGTTGGGAAAATTTTTATCCGCAAACTCCAAGATGTGGATTAGGGCCTTGGCTATCTCTCGGGAAAGCTCATAGCCTCTAAGGTTTTCCGCAAGGCGCACACCGTAAATTGTTCCCGCAAGGAAAAATAAAAGGAAGGCCAAAGTTAGCTTTTCAAGTTTTCCCATCTAAATTTAAGGATAAACCTCTAAAAGCCAAAGCTGTTTTATATAAACGGTGGCAAAAGCGCCCTTGGGAAGGAAAAAGGATAAACTTTTGGGGTATCGCCTTATTCCCTTTACCTCCACCACGAGGGGTCGCCAATCTCCTTTTAGCCTCCACCTTCTAAAATCTTCTACATCCACCCCTCCCTTTGCGAGTATCGGATTTATTATTTCCTCCAACCAAGGGGGAATTTTTACCTTGTAACCGACGAGGGGGATTTTTATCCCCTTTAAACTTTCCAGAAATTCCTCCAGGGCCCTTTTATCCCGCGAACAGGGGAAAATGTGGAAAACCCTTTTATCCTCCACCCTGCAAGGTTCCAAAATTTTTAGTCCCCCCTTTCGGTTATATTCCTCTAGTTTTCTTCTTACCACCTCAAAGGCGGTTAAATTCCAAACGAAACTCTGATAGGAATTGATCCAAAAGATTCTTTCCCACTTTTTGGAAGGTTTCCCTTTTAAAAATCTCCTCCCACGGGATACATTTTTCCCAAGCCTTTGGCTGTCGTAGTAGTTCAGGGAAAAACTTAGGGTGTTAAAAAGTCTATTTTGGTGGTTTATAAAAAACCTGTTCCCCTTTAAAAACCCCGTTTTTATCTTAAAGGCTATTCTTTTTACAAAGAGTAGGCCGAAGTATTTACCGATTTTATGGTAAACGAGTTTTTCACCGATAAATTTGTCCAAACTTACATTTTGAACCGTAAGGGCTAAACGGTCTTTAAGTCCCGCATATCCGTAGTCTTTAACTCCCAACTCTTTTAGGAAGTTTACAATAAGGGGGTCGTTGGTATTTAGGTTTCTCTTAACCAGTTTGTATAAATAGTAGTTTTCTCCTTCGGGGTATTCCCCCTCCTCTTTAACTATAAAGTCAAAGGGGGTAACCTTTAGGGGGAAGTCAAAGGTTAAGGTTTTCAACATTGTCAACCACCCCGCTCGGAAGGTGTCTTTGGAATATGCTAAGGCTTTTTCTTTTAATTGGTACTTTTTCTTCAAGTCCTTGGGGACTTAAAAGAAAATAAGGTAATATAACAAAACCTTTATGGGACAGTTTGAATACGCAAAGAGATTAAAACAGCTTCCCCCCTATCTTTTTGCGGAGCTGGATAGGCTCAAAGAGGAAAAAATCAAGCAGGGTGTGGATGTTATAGACTTGGGAGTTGGAGACCCCGACCTTCCCACTCCTAAGGAAATT
>DTXZ01000070.1 GCA_012962155.1 Aquificales bacterium | reverse complement strand
CTTGTCCTTTAGGGGGTTAGAGTAACAAATATTAAGATCTAGTCATAATTTAACCTCAAAATTTAAATACTATTTATAAGCTAAGCGGTAGTTCTCTTTTTTTGATTGAGAGGCACAGGGGGTCGGAATTATTAATTTCTCCGCCCTTGTGCCCCTCTTTAGTTTATTTTATACCCTTTCTACTATAATCTACTATAACTGGAACTTTTAACTCTAGTTAAACTTTAATTGTAAGATAAGCCTTTATGAAACTTAGAAGTGAGTTTATAAGGAAACGCCCCGAGTATGCACCCCACCGTTCTCTTTTGAGGGCTACCGGTGTTATAAGGAGTGAGGAAGACTTTGACAAACCTTTTATAGGCATAGCCAACTCCTATACCGACATAGTTCCCGGACATGTTCACCTTAAGGAGTTTGTAGAAATCATCAAAGACGAAGTGAGGAAACAGGGAGGGGTTCCCTTTGAATTCAACACCATAGCGGTGGACGACGGAATAGCGATGGGGCACTACGGAATGCACTACTCTTTGCCTTCGCGGGAGATTATCGCCGATAGCGTTGAAACTATGGCAAACGCCCACCAGTTGGACGCACTTATTTTGGTCCCCAACTGCGACAAGATAGTTCCGGGAATGATTATGGGGGCGCTTAGGGTAAATGTCCCCACCGTTCTAATATCGGGTGGCCCCATGAAGGCAGGTGAATACAAAGGGAAAAAGATAGATCTCGTTACCGTCTTTGAAGGGGTTGGAAAATTCAAAAAGGGCGAAATAGACTTAAGCGAACTGAAGGAGATAGAGGTAAGAGCTTGTCCATCTTGCGGTAGTTGTTCGGGAATGTTTACCGCCAACACTATGAACTGCCTCTCGGAGGTCTTAGGTATAGCCCTTCCCGGAAACGGAACGGTATTAGCCTGCACCCCCGAAAGGGAAGAACTGGCAAGGGAAGCGGTTAGAGCCCTCTTTAGAATCCTCAAAGAGAGTATAACAATTAGGGATATAGTTACTTACGAAGCTATATACGACGCCTTTGTCGCGGATATGGCTTTGGGCGGTTCAACCAACACAGTTTTACACCTAAAGGCGATAGCGTATGAGGCGGGAGTGGACTTTCCCCTACAGGTTATAGACGAAATAGCGCAAAAAACCCCCAACATAGTAAAACTTTCCCCATCCCGACCGGATTTACATATTGAAGACCTGGATAGGGCTGGGGGCGTTTCCGCGGTTCTAAAGGAGTTGCTAAAAAAGGATGAAAACCTATTGCACCTCAATAGGAAAACGGTTTACGGAAGCTTAAAGGATGCGGTGGAAAAGGCGGAAGTTAAGGACAGAGAAGTTATAAGATCGGTAGAAAACCCCTATTCTCCGACCGGTGGCTTGGCCATACTTTTCGGTTCGTTGGCCCCAAAGGGTGCGGTTGTTAAGGTGGCGGGTGTCCCCGAGAATATGCTCCTTTTTAAAGGAAAAGCGCGGGTATTCAACAGTGAGGAGAATGCGGTAAAGGCTATTTTGGGAGGGAAGATAAAACCGGGTGACGTTGTGGTAATACGCTACGAGGGTCCCAGAGGCGGGCCGGGAATGAGGGAAATGTTATCTCCCACATCCGCAATAATGGGAATGGGTTTAGGAGATAAGGTAGCCCTCATTACCGACGGACGCTTCAGCGGTGGAACTAGGGGGCCCGCCATTGGTCACGTTTCTCCCGAAGCCGCCGCCGGGGGTCCCATAGCGTTGGTGGAAGACGGCGACGAAATCTTAATCGATATTCCCAACCGTAGGTTGGAACTCTTGGTCGGCGAAGAGGAACTCAAAAGGAGAAGGGAAAATTGGAAACCACTTAAAAAGGAGATTCCTTCCCGTTGGCTAAGAAGGTATTCTATGTTGGTAACCTCCGCGGATATGGGGGCGGTTGTTCTAGACGACCCCGAAGAACTCTGTTAATTCTATAAAAAAAATAAGGAAAAACCCCGCATCCGCGGGGCTGTTTTTTTTTAATCCCATTCGGCCATCACTTCGGGATTGGAAAGATGTTCCCTAATAGTTTTTCCAATTAGAGCGGGATTTTCTATAACGATAACACCCGCTTCGCGGAGGGCTTCCATCTTAGATTTGGCATCTCCCTTCCCACCGGTGATTATGGCTCCCGCGTGACCCATTCTTTTTCCCGGAGGAGCGGTTATTCCCGCTATGTAGGCAAATACCGGTTTATTAACATGCTCTTTAATGTATTTTGCGGCTTCCTCCTCCATGGTTCCGCCTATTTCACCTATTAGGAGAATTGCATCGGTTTCGGGGTCTTCTTGAAACATCTCTATAACATCTTTGTGGGTTAGCCCCGGCACGGGGTCTCCACCTATACCCACAGCGGTTGATTGTCCCAAACCCTCTTTGGTAATTTGGTAGGCCGCTTCGTACGTTAGGGTCCCCGAACGGGAAACTATACCTATACTTCCCGGCTTAAAGATGTGACCGGGCATAATGCCCACCTTAGCCTGTCCGGGAGTTATTACACCGGGACAGTTGGGTCCTACCAATATAACATCGGTATGTTCCTTTTTAAGGTAGTCTTTTACATACATCATATCCCTTACGGGAATTCCCTCGGTAATACAAATTATGGTTTTTACACCGGCGTCCGCCGCTTCAACTATGGCATCGGCCGCAAAGGGAGGGGGGACAAATATTAAAGAAGTGTTGGCACCGGTTTCCCTAACCGCTTCCTCAACGGTATTGAAAACGGGCAAGTTATATTTTCCTTCATCGTCGCTCCATACCTGACCACCCTTACCGGGGGTGACACCGGCAACAACTTGAGTTCCGTACTGTAAACACTGCTTGGCGTGGAAGGAACCTTCCTTACCGGTAAGACCCTGAACGACAACTTTTGTGTTTTTGTCAACAATTATTGCCATTTTGTTACACCTCCTCTGTTTATTCCCCCACTATTGTTAGGGGTTTTTCCCTTTTTATAGCCTCCTCGCTCCAAGAGAGGAGTTTGTTTAGAATCTCAAGCTCAACAAAGAGAGGTTTTTCTTTTAATTTTTCCTTTAACTCCAAAAGTTCATCTTTAAGTTTGTAGAGACTTCCAACGGAGCATATTTCTATCTTCCTATCTTCGTGTTCAAAATGGAGTGGCTCTTTTAAGCCTTTGAGGGGCAAATAAACCCCTACGGTTTCGGAAAAAAATACAAACGAACCGAAATGGTAGTCCGTTTTATAGGTATCTATGTAAGTTATAAGTTCCTCGTCTTCTATATCATCCGCCTCGGCTGGGGAAGTTTCGGGAGGTTCCCCTTTGAAGTGGATATGGGCGGCAACCCTTTTGAGGGAGTAAAGATGTTCGTCGGGAAATTCCCCCAAAAGTATCCTGTCCGAATAATCCAAAACTAAATTTACCTTTTCTCCCGTCTCCTTTTCTATCGCCAACTCTATATCCGCCATTAAATACTCGCAAAGCTCGGAAAAGACTCCCCAGCCAAGATACACCTTCACCCTATTCCTCCTTTAGCAGGAACCTTCCGCATTTTTGGCAAGTTCAACCGCCTTCTGGGCTCCTTCCCACATATCCTTGACGGGGATGATGTTCAGTCCGCTTTCCAAGAGAAGTTTTCTACCCTCTTCCGCGTTGGTTCCCTCCAGTCTTGCCACAATGGGAACCCTTATTTCCACCCTTTTGGACGCTTCAATAATACCCCTGGCCAAACGGTCTACCCTTAATATTCCACCGAAAATGTTTATAAAGACTACCTTAACGTCGGAATCCCCCATAAGTATCCTAAAGGCGTTGGCTATCTGCTCAACGTTTGCTCCACCTCCGACATCCAGGAAGTTGGCCGGTTCTCCCCCTGCGAGTTTAACGATATCCATAGTGGTCATAGCCAGTCCCGCACCGTTAACCATACAACCGATATTTCCGTTAAGTTTTACATAGTTGAGGTTATACTTTTTAGCCTCCCTCTCCTGAAGGGGAAGTTGCTCCTCGTCTTCCAACTCCGCCAAGGCGGGGTGCCTAAAGAGAGAGTTATCGTCTATATCCATTTTTGCGTCCAAAGCCACAACTTTACCTTCTTTGGTGAGAACAAGGGGATTTATTTCAACCAAAGAGGCGTCCAAATCTCTGTATATTTCCCACATTTTGAGTAAGATTTTTGCAGTCTCCTTTACGGGAAGCCCCAATTTGAAAGCCATTTTGCGGGCCTGGTAGGGCATTAGTCCCAATTCGGGGTCTATCGTTTCAATGATTATCGCGTCGGGGTTTTCCTTAACAATTTCTTCAATTTCCATTCCACCGGCGGCGGAAGCCATTAAAACCGGTTTGGATTTGCTTCTGTCAAGGGTTACGGCGGCGTAAAACTCCTTATCTATGTTGGTTGCCTTTTCAATCAAAACTCTGGTAACGGGTTTTCCGTCGGGGCATTGGAATGTTTTAAGGGTTTTACCCAATAGAGAGGATACCGCTTCTTCCAACTCTTCCATATTTTTTACAATCTTTACTCCGCCCGCTTTACCCCTTCCTCCGCAGTGAACCTGAGCCTTTACCACCAAGGGAAACTCTCCTAGTTCTTCCGCAATTTCCTTTGCCTGCTCTAAGGTAAAAGCGGTTTTCCCTTCGGGAACAGGAATTCCGTATTTGGCAAATATTTCCTTAGCCTGGTGCTCGTGTAATTTCATTACCCCACCTCCGATGCTCGTGTTTTTAAGAAGTAAATGTTAACATTTCTTTGACAACAAATGTGTTACCCAAAAAGGTTTTAAAACCTTCCCAAAATGTATTCCTTAAAAAGTTTCTCCATAAGCTCCAAACTCTTTAGGTGATCCTCCCCAAAGCGGTAGTCCAACCTTTTTAGGTAAAGTTTTGTCCCCCTATCCAAGGGAAGGGTATCCAAATTTTTAAAAAACTCCTCTCGGGAGTCTATAAGGGTGAGCGTCAGCTCCGCAAATAGTTTAGGATTATAGGTAGCCCACTCTTTGGGTACTATAAAAAGGGCAAAGACTGCGGGGAGTCCCGTATGTTTATACCAAAGTTCTCCTATATCATAGATGTATCGGTATTTTCCACTTAGCGATAGCTCCAAAGCCCTATCCCCTATAAGAAGGAAGGCATCGGCGGCGTCACCCACGAAGGAAACTTTTTTTCCCAAGAATTTCCTAAATAGGGAATAGGTTAGAAAGTTGGAGGTTAAACTCTCCCCGCTGGGTTTTACTGTTTCAATACCCTTTAAAGGTTTTTCGGAAAAGAGTAAAACCGAACCGCTTTTGCCGAAAGAGGATATTGAAATATCGGGAATCGGTTGGTATAAGGTACTGTTTTGAATGTAGTAAAAGCTCGAAAGGATACCACCCTTTATAAGTCCCGCATCTAAAAGTCGCGCCAGCCGGGAAGGGGTCCCCTCCACGATTTGAACGAAGGGAAGATTGAATTTATAAAACAGGGGAAGGGTATTTTTATATCGTACCCTTCCGAGGGTTAATTTACCTTTTGCACCCTCTAACACAAGGAGAATTTATTATTTCCCTTTTTTCGGTTTTAAAAAAGGAGAAGGAACATATGGGGATTACTATTCGGCGAGGGCAAAATCCAGCTCCATTCTTTCTTCGTCCGCCCTGACGAGTTTCACCCTAACGGGATCTCCCAACCTATAAATCTTACCGGTTTTCGTTCCTACCAAACGGTGGTTGGGTTCATCGAAAATATACTCGTCATCCCTCAAGGTTTCTATCGGAACGAGACCGTCTACTATAAAATCTCTAAGTTCAACAAAAAACCCGTAGGGGTGGACACCGGTAATAATACCTTCAAAGGTATCTCCTATATAGGCTTTAAGCATACGTATTTTTAGGCGTTCCACCGCCTCTTCCTCAACCTCGTCCGCCAACCTCTCTTGGGCGGAGCAGTATTCACCCGCAAAGGTTAAAAATTCCTCCCAATATTTGTAGTCGGGAATTTCCCCTTTTAGGGACATCTTTACTAGCCGGTGGACTATAAGGTCGGGGTAACGCCTTATGGGTGAGGTAAAGTGCAAGTAGTGTTTAGATGCCAAACCAAAGTGTCCCAAATTCACGGGGTTATAAAATGCCCTCTTCATACTCCTTAAGGTGAGGTATCTAACCAGCATCTCTTCGGGTTTACCTTCAAAGTATTCCAAAATCTGTTGGAAAAACTTGGGATGATAGGGAGGTTTTACCTTTTTTACCGGATAACCCAAACCTTGAAGGAGGGTGAGCAAATTTTCCACCTTTTTGGGCTCCGGTTCTTCGTGAACCCTGTAAAGGCAGGGATAACCTATTTGCTCCATGTGGAGGGCCACCGTTTCATTCGCCGCTATCATAAACTCCTCAATCAGCTTGTGGGCAAAGTGTCTCTCGTAGGGGACTACCGCGGTAGGCTCTCCAAATTCGTCCACTATAACCTCCACCTCGGGAAGGTCAAAGTCTATAGACCCCCTTTCCCACCGTTTTTTATTCAAAATACGGGCCAGCTCCGCCATTATACGCAGTGGTTCAACCGCTTTGGGAAATTTCTTTTCAAGGGCAGGGTCGCCGATTATAAGGCGCAAAGCCTGGTCGTAGGTAAGGCGGGCTTTACTCCTTATTACACTCTCGTAAATCTCGTATTCAAGAAGATTTCCTTCCCTATCAAAGTGCATTTCAACGGTAAAGGCCAATTTGTCCTCATCGGGTCTAAGGGAGCAGACCCGGGCGGAGAGCTTTTCGGGAAGCATGTGCAGAGCCCTATCGGGAAGGTAGAAGGTGAAACTCCTTTTGAAAGCCTCTTCATCCAACTTAGTTCCCGGGCGCACATAATAGGAAACGTCGGCTATATGAACCCAAAGCCTGTAACCTTTTGAAGTTCTCTTTATTGCAACCGCATCGTCAAAATCCCTTGCCCTCTCGGGATCTATCGTAAAGCAGACTTGTCCTCTTAAATCCCTTCTCCTTTCTAATTCCTCTTTGGGTATTTCGTCGGGAATACTTTCCACCTCCCTTTTAACCTCCTCGGGGTAGTCGGTGGGAAGTTTATATTTCCTAATGACGATATCAACTATAAGGGAACGCTCCTCGGGGTGTCCCAAAACCTCTTTTACCCTAACCCTACCGGGAGAAGACCTTGTGGGATACTTGGTTATTTCGCAATCTACAACCGTTCCCGGTCTGAGCTCCTTACAGGTTTTTTGAGGTAAAAGGAAACGCAGATGTTGGTTGCTATCTATCGGTTTGAGGGTACATCCTTTCTTGGTTATATCAACCCTTCCCAAAACCCATTTGGTAGACCTTTTTAGTACCCGAACGATTTTGGCCTCTAACCTCCCCTTGTAAACCTTGGTTTGGGCTAAAACTTTATCCCCGTTGAGGAGATATTGCATTTCCACCGGCGGGATGTAGAGGTCTCTTTCTAAATCCTCCGATTGGAGAAATCCAAACCCCGCCGGGTAGGCAATAACGGTTCCCACAATGCGTTCTTTTTCCTCCTTTTTTTCCTCCTTTTGGGGACAAAAATAGCGTCCCTTTCTTACCGCCAATTTTTGGGTCTTTAATAATTTCTTTAGCTCCTTTTTCAGGAGTTTTTTTTCACTCTTTGAAACCTTAAAGTGTTTTGCTATTTCGGTAAACGAAGGGGGTTTTTTTGAGGAACATATAAACTTCAGCAGTTTTTCTAACGGAGGTATATTTTTATCTTTTTCTTGCGGCATACTAAAAAATTTAAAAAGCGAAATAGAATTGTTCTTCCCAAGTTTTGGAAAATTAAAATTTAACCCCATGAGAAAACTCTCCAAAGCCTTAATAAAGGAAGCGGCGATTGAACTGATAAAGGAAAAGGGGTTAAAGGAATTTACCGCCCGCAATCTGGGAAACAAGCTCGGAGTAACCGACGCCGCTATTTTTAAGTATTTCCCCACCTTAAGAAATCTCTTTGAAGAGATCCTTTTGGACTTTATAGCGGAGTGTAAACAGTCTTTTAGTGCGGTGGTTCACGGCAACCTTAAAGCGGAAGAGAAATTGAGGAAACTTTTGAAGGTTTATGAGGAAAAATTTTTAAAAACCAACGGGGCAATGCCTTTACTCTGTTTTGAAATATCGCGTATGAACGATGTGGGACTTAGAGAACTTATAAAGGAGTTTTGGGACTTTTATTTAGAAAAGGTTGAAGAGATTATTAAACAGGGTTGGGAAGAAAACTCTTTCAGGGAGGACATTAACCCCCGAACGGTAGGTTTGACGATAAACGGCTATTACATATCAAAAGCTCTGAGGAATTTGGTTACCGGCGAACCTATTGAGGAAGAATTTTCCGAACAGATTGCAGGCATAATCCTTGAAGGTTTGAGAAAAAAATAAGCACCTTCTTTCCTCCTTTGTTAGTAACCTCAGCGTTTTGTTTCTACTCATAAGGTGTACTTCGGTTGGAAACTAATTTTATTATTGTAATTAACAAAATAAGGAGGTCGGTTTCATGAAGTATAACTTTGTCGGTCAAGGTTTGGAAATTACGGACACCATTAAGGGTTACATTAAAAAAAAATTCCAAAGATTGGAAAGGCTCTTTAAAGGTCTAAAAGAGGATGAAATAGAGGTTCACATATCGGTAAAAAAGGAAAGGGCAGAATACCGCATAGATGTCGACCTTTTTGTGGGGCAAAAGGGAGAAAAAATCCACGTTTGGGACGGCGACCCCGACCTCTATACCGCGGTGGACAAAGTTATAGACCAAGTGGAAAGGGTTTTGATAAAAGATAAAGAGAAGGTTAAAGCGGAGAGAAGGGAAGCGAAAAAGGAAAAAATGTTATTCAAAACCGCTCCCGACGTGGTTCCCGAAGTTAGGGAAAGGCCTAAAGTGGAAGAGGAAGAACTAATTGTGGACAAACCTATGGACGTGGAAGACGCCATTTTGGAACTGGAAGAAAAGGGATTGCATTTTCTACCCTTTGTAGACCTTTCAACGGGCGAGCTAAGGATTTTGTATAAGAAGAAAGCGGGAAACTACGGGGTAATAAGAACCGGTTGCAAGGCTGGTTAGATTGTTTTTACCACAACCCCCAAACAGGCGGTTTTTATAAAGTCTATTTTGTCCTTATATTTCTCTATTACCTCTTCATTTTCCGTTCCCGGCTGAAGCCACACATACTTAGCCCCTATGTTTATAGCTTCAACGACGATTTCCTCCAAGGCAGAGGGTTTTCTAAAGACGTCCACTATGTCTACCCCTTCGGGGATGTCCCTAAGGGAGGGTAAAACCTCTCGGCCCAAAATCTTTCTTCCCGCGTAAACGGGATTTACAAAGTAAACCTTGTGAAGCCCCCTTTCCAAAACCCATTGGGAGACGTAATGGGAAGCCCTTTCCGGTTTGGGGGAAATTCCAACCACCGCTACGGTTCGGGAATCTTTCAAAATCTCCCGTATAGTTTGCAAATCCTCTATTACCGCCATAGAGGGAAAATATTAAAAAGTCCCCGCCGGTGGAAAAATCCTAACTGTAAACCACTAATCTAAAAGTAGATGCTGAGAAAGAGGGTTAGGTTAAAAACCGAAGAACTACGTTTGGTCAATGAAATACTAAAAGCCCTCACGAGGTACGAAAACCTCAACCTAACATTTGATAAAGTCCTGCAAATCTTTTACTCTTTTTGGAGTATCGAAGCGGGTTTTATAGCCTTAAAGGATGCCCAAAACGGGAAGCTCAAAGTCCATACCGCTTTCGGTTTTCTACCCACCGAGCTGGAGAGGGCCATATACTCCAAAGGAGAGGGCATAACAGGTTTGACCTATCAACTAGGAATACCCCTATATGCGACGGAGGACGAACTGATAAACAAAACTGGACTTTTGAAAAGATTGCAAACCAAAAAGTTGGTATTTTTCACCGCTCCCATAAAGGTGGGAGACAGGGTTATAGGCGTTTTAGGGTTGTTTGTAGACGAAACCGAAGTTCCAAAAGAGGTGGAAAAAGTTTTGGAAACCCTTTCGGTAATAGGTTCAATTCTGGGAACCTTTATGGAGCTTAAGGCAAAAAACGAATTGCCTATAAACCTGACGGAGGAATTTTTAAAAAAGCTCTATCTGGGAGGCGAGTTGGAAGGGGAATACCTCTTTGCATTTCCGAGTCGATCATTTCAAAACCTCCTCAAGTTAATCGATAGGGTGAAAAATCTTTCTTTTCCCCTTTTACTTTTCGGAGAAACCGGGGTTGGAAAAACCGTTTTGGCTAAATTTGTCCACCTCTTATCCGATAGGAAGCAAAAACCCTTTACCGTTTTTGACCCGAGAAATTTCTCCAAAGAGGAGATGGGAAAAAAATTACAGTCCGCATGGGAAAATGCCAAAGGCGGAACTTTGGTGGTAAAAAGTTTTCACCTTCTACCCTTGGAGGACCAAAGGAAACTTACCGAACTTTTGAAGGGAGAGACGAGAATAATAGTAACCACCTCCTTAGACCCTCTTGCCCTATACCGGGAGGGAAAAATTGTTCCCGAGCTTTACAAGACCATTGCGGTTCTCCAGATTAGAGTTCCCTCCCTAAGGGAGAGAAGGGAGGATATAATACCGCTGGTGAATTTTATATTCAACAAATACCGCAATGGGTGGGACTTGAATACGAAACTCTTCCCCGAAGTGGCAAAAGTTTTTGAGGAAAATCCTCCCGAGGATAACCTAACGGGTATTGAAAGGCTGCTACAAAGACTTTTAATAGTTTGTGGTAACAAGGAGGCTATCACTTTAAAAGACCTGGAACTGGTAGTCCCCGAGCTTTTTAGAAAAGGGGAGCCAAGTCGGGAACTAAACCCTTCGGGTGATAAAAAATTTACCGAACAATTGGAGGAAGAGGAAAAGAGGAGGATAATAGAAGCTCTTCAGCAGGCAAATTACGTAAAATCCCGAGCCGCCAAATTGCTGGGTTATACCCTCCGCCAATTGGATTACCGCCTAAAAAAGTATGGAATAGAAATAAGAAAACGGAAATAGGGTTTTCCTTTTAACCTTATATTCCTTTAGAGATGTTTGAGCTCCTTACGGGAAGGATAAAAAATGCGGTAGATAAACTTACGGGGGCCAAAAGACTTTCGGAAAAGCAGGTAAATAAAGCCCTTCGGGAAATTCGCTTGGCTCTGCTTGAAGCGGACGTAGACCCCGCGGTTGTTAAAAGTTTTATAAAGCGCTTGAGGGAAAAAACCCTTAAGGCGGAAGTTATAAAAGGTTTAAATCCCGGGGAAACGGTTTTAAAAATCGTTTACGACGAGCTTACGGATATATTGGGAAAAAATCCTCCCGAACTTAAAAAGGGTGTTGTTCTCTTGGTGGGACTTCAGGGAACGGGAAAAACGACTACCATCGGTAAACTCGCCAATTGGCTTAAAAAGAAGGGGCATAGCGTAGCGGTTAGCTCAACCGATATAAGACGTCCCGCCGCAATGCTACAGTTAAAGAAACTTGCCCAAAGTGTAGGCGTCAAGTATTACGACTTTGAAGGTTATAACGACCCCATTCAAATAGCGAGGGAAGCGGTCAAAAAGGCTAACGAAGAAGGGGTTGAATACCTGCTCTTGGATACTGCGGGAAGGCTTCACATAGACGAGGAATTAATGGAGGAACTCAAAAAGCTCAAACAAGAGGTTAATCCCTCTGAGGTAATCTACGTTGCGGACGCGATGCAGGGACAGGAAGCTCTGCCCATCCTCAAGGAGTTTCACGAGAAATTGGGGCTTACCGGAGTTGTTCTAACGAAAATGGACGGAGACGCAAGGGGAGGACTCGCCCTTTCGGTGAAGGAAGCTGTTGGAGTTCCGATAAAGTTTGTCGGTGTAGGTGAGAAACTGGAAGATTTGGAACCTTTTTACCCCGACCGTATGGCTCAAAGAATTTTGGGACTGGGAGACCTCCAAAGCCTAATAGAAAAAGCCCAAGGTGCGATACCCGAAGATGAGGCTAAGGAATTGGCGACAAAAGTTTTGCAGGGGGAGTTTACCTTAGAAGACCTAAAGAAACAATTGGAATTTATGTTAAAGATGGGCCCCCTTGACAAACTCTTAAAGATGATACCGGGGTTGGCCCCTTATACGGATAAAATAAAAGTTGACGAGAAACTAATAAAACGCAAAATAGCAATTATAAACTCCATGACCCCCGAAGAGAGACGAAACCCCAACATCATAAACCTATCCCGCAAACGTCGGATAGCAAAGGGGAGCGGAACCACCGTTCAAGATGTAAACCGTTTGCTTAAAGAATACAAAGAGATGAAAAAATTCCTGAAAAGGTTTAAAATAAATAGCTTTGGGAGGAAAAGGGGAGGTTTTCCCTTTAAATTCCCGTTTCCCTTTTAAAATGGAATAAAAGGTATAGGAGGTTAAAGAGGTGGCGGTAAGGATAAGACTGGCTCGCTTCGGAAGAAGAAACCATCCGATTTACAGGATAGTGGTTATGGATAGCAGAAGGCCGAGGGAAGGTAAATATATAGACATCATCGGAACCTACGACCCCAAAAGGCACGAACTTATTAAGTTTGACGAAGAAAAATATTTAAAGTGGGTTTCCTTGGGTGCCGAAGTAACCGAGAGGGCAAAAGCCATTTATAAGCTTTACAAAAAGCTTACCGCTAAGCAAAACGCTTAATAATAAGGAGGAGGTTGGAAGATGAGTGCTATGAAGGACATCGTAGAAATCTTTGCCAAAACCTTGGCGGAAAAACCCGACCAAGTTCAAGTTAGGGAGATTGAAGGGGAAAGAACCGTCGTTATCGAACTAAGGGTTGCTCCCGAAGACCTCGGTAAGATTATCGGAAGACAGGGGAGAATTGCAAGGGCTCTGAGACTTCTTCTCACCGCAATGGCTAGAAAACAAAACAAAAGGGCCGTTTTGGAAATTTTAGAATAATTTTCTCTTCCCTTCTTTTCTTCACAATTCCATAACCTTTCCCACAATTGAATATTGAATCACTCCTTGAGAATTCGCATAGAGCCTTTTCTCCTCTAAAGGTAAATTTTCCTTAAAAGAACTTTAAGGAGGTTTAAGATGCAAAATCAAAGCACCGAACAGAACGCCCAAATTGTTATAACTCTTACCCAAAAGGCGGCTGAAGAGCTAAAAAAATTGGCACAGCAGCATAATATTGAAGATATAGTTTTAAGGGTTCAAGCTATTCCCGGTGGATGCAGTGGAGTTTCCTACTCCATGGGTTTTGACGAAGTTAGGGATGGCGATACCGTTATAGAACAACACGGGATTAAAATTGTTGTAGACCAAAATTCCGTTCCTTTTGTTAATGGGGCGGAAATAGACTACGTATCAACCCCCTTCGGTGAAGGTTTCAAAATAAATAATCCCAATGCCGTGACTTTCGGAGGGGGATGCTCCTCTTGCGGAACGGGTTCCTGCGGAATTTAACACCCTTTTAGTTTCCTTTTTTCCTCTAAAATCCCCTTGAAAAATTAAAGCGGAAAAAGTCGGAAGTTTAGCCGGTGGAAGAAACGTTTACGGAGATTTTGTTAATCGGAATTATATGGTAGGTAAGACCCGCTTCTTCGGGGCCGTAACCGAGAGCGTAAGCCAATATCTCCGGTAGATAGATGGAGGGAACCTTTTGCTCTTCCGCTTGAGCCATATCTTGGTATATGTCTTGCGCTTTGAAACATAGGGGACAGGGTGTTACAAGAACTTCCGCACCCGCTTTTTTGGCGCCTTGAGGTGCTTTTACCACCTTTTTGAGGGCGACCTCTTTGTTGGTATAGTATGCGTGGTATCCGCAACAAACGTCTTTACCTTCGTAGTCTTTAATGGGTTCGCCTCCGAGGGCGGATATAAGTTCCTCCAAACCTTTGGGGTCTTCGCTGTCTACAACCGCAACCTCTTTGGGATACTTTATGTGACAACCGTAATAGGTCGCTATTTTCCAACCGTTAAGGGGTTTTTTCACCTTTTCTTTTATCTTCTCTATACCCACTTCCTCCAAAAGGTAGGGAAGTATATGCCAAATTTTTGCGGTTCCCTTGTATTCTAAACCTTCTTCCGCCAAGCGTTCATTTATTTCCTCCCTTAGCTGTGGGTTATTGTCCAAGGCGTGTTTTGTTTTTGCGAGAACCATATAACAGGTATTGCAAGTTACCAGTAAGTCCAATCCCTCATTCTCCGCTAGTGCGATGTTTCTGGCGTTTATGGAATAAACGAGATACCTGTTGGCTTCGTCTATGGTGTTACCACCGCAACAGGTTGTCTTTTCCAGTAGTTTTAAGTCTACCCCCAAATCGGAAAAAACCTTTTTCAAGGTATCAAACATATGGGCGTCGGGACCCTGAAAGCAACATCCCTGATAGAAACCTATTTTCCTCATAGAACCGCCTCCTCTACAATCTTCTTAACCCCTTTAAAGGGATGCAAGAACTAACTTTCCGAGGAAAGTATTAACATCTCACCTCTTGGGCTAGGGATATTATTCCACCCTCTAAGGAATAAGCGTTGTTTAAACCTACCCTTCGCAGAAAGGCGGTTACCACCAGAGACCTCAACCCTATCCTGCAGGCGATAACTATTTTGTGGTCCCCATAGGAAGCCAATTTCTCTATGTTTTCCCTTTCAAATATTTGGTTCATTGGAATTCTTAAGGTTTTTTCGTAGGTAAAGCCTATGATAGAACTTTCGGCGGGAGTTCTTATGTCAACTATGAGAACTTTTTCACCTTTTTTAATCCAATCTACCAAAGTATGGGGTCTTACCCTACAGGGTCTTTTCGCCAAATAATCGGATGTGAAAAAGGAAAAGAAACTTTTAAGTTTCTCAACTTCGTTCCAGTCTATATTCATTTTACATCCACCTCCTTAGTGTGCCCCAAAAAATTCCGAAATTTTTTTCCAAAAACGGGAGAAGAAATCTTCCCTTCGTTCCTCAAATTGTTGGAAAACTTTGGTACAAACATCCGTATTGAATACTTCTTCCACCTTTTTATCAATTCTCCTAACGTGGCGGAAGTCTATATCCAGGTGGGGTTTCTTTTCTTTCATAACCTCCAATATGAGGTCTCTAAATTCCAAAAGTCCCGACAAGGGTTTGGGAACCTCCCAAACTTCAGCACCGCGTTCTTTGAATTTGTTTATTAGGGGTGTTGGGTCTACTCCGTAAACCTCTTCGGGAAGGGCCAATCGGTTTATTTGACCGGTTGCGTATACCCAATCGACAAAGTGTTGAAGCTTCTTAACACCGGGATATTCTTTAAAGCCGTATTCCGCCGCCTTACCCCTAATGTTTTGAATATCTTCCGCGGGACGAACTCCTTTAGGGCAGACATATATACATTTCTGGCACTGAACGCAACCCCATATGTCCCCTACTTCCATAGCGTTTTTAACCATTTGACGTTTGTGGTCTTCGTCCACCCTACTATCAAGCAGATATCTGAAAACTCTGGAAAAAGCAAAGGGTCCCGCATATTTGGGGTCGTCCATAACCGCTTCGCAACTGCCATAACATGCAAAACAGAGGATACAGTTGGTCGGTCTTTCGTACTCCTTAACCTCTTCGGGAGAAATCCTGTATTCCTTTTTGGGAATGGGCTGTTTAGGTTCGCACCAAATTTGGAGTTGTTTGAGATTATCAAAAGGTTTATCGTGGTCTACAACCAAATCTTTTATGACACTTAGAAAGTTAAGGGGTTCAACCGTAATAGGTCTTCCGTTTGCCCTCTCCACGAGGTTTTTAAAAGGAGTTTTACACGCAAGGCGGGAAATCCCGTTAACCTTCATAGCACAAGAACCGCAAACCGCCGCTCTACAGAAGAACCTAAAGGAAAGGGTAGGGTCTAAATTTTCCTGAATGTAAAAGAGGGCATCCAATAAAGTTTGAATCCCTTCGCTGGGCACCTCATATTCCCTATAGTGGGGTTTCTCATCCACCTCGGGGTTATATCTGTAAACCTTTAAAATAATCTTTTCTTGAGACATTTTAAACCTCCTCCCTTTGTTCCAAAGGCTCTTTCCAAGACCCCAAAAGGAAGTTT